>JAEOSL010000040.1 GCA_016840385.1 Candidatus Thorarchaeota archaeon
ATTCCACAGTTCACACATGACTAATCTTCTAGTCACCCTGTTTGCACTTCTTGGGCTCGTCATTTTCTATGTCGATTTAGCAATAATATAGGAGATTAAAATAAAATGGCTAGTCTATATATCGTAGCTCAATGGGGACCGGAAGCAGCCGAACGTTGCTTTGGTCCATTCGTAACCGGGACAACCGCACAGGCAATCGATGTTGATGTCACAATCTTCACCATGATGGACGCAGTCCTACTCCTGAAGAAGGGAATGGCTGAGAAGGTGTCAGCTCCAGGGTTCCCACCCCTGCCAGATCTTATTGATTCCTTCCTCGAAGCTGGTGGCACACTTCATGTCTGCTCTAACTCCGCTGAATTCCGGGGAATTAAGAAAGAAGATCTTAGAGATCAGAGAATCGAGATTGCAGGCGCCGCCACTATGGTGGACGATGTCCTCAAGCACGATGCTTCAATGACCTTCTAAGGAAAACAATATTGAGGGGAATTCCCCCTCATTCTTCTCTTTTTTTACAACTAGTAGTTCTTGAGGAAATCAGGATAACAAGCCTTCATTGCCAAATTCAAAACTGCAATGCGAATTGATTCATCCGATATAAAGCCAGTCAGCTCTGTGTCGCAAATCTTGATGTATGGTAGCATAGGTAATTGCGATCTATCAATTTCCACTGAAGGGTCATCCACATTGATTGATTCGACAATCGAAACAGGGACACCAAGTTCGTTCAGAACTGCTAGTAGTGCGTCCATTGCAGGATCACAGAAAACACATTGATTGGATTTATAGAAAGTTATACAGGTATTCCTTCCGCAATGTAGCTCTGTGGTTTCAACCCATTGAGGAAGCATGATAACGAATTTTGCTCCTTGAGTATGGTCACCTGCACTCCTATCTTCAACCTTGATTCTACCACCAAGACTTCGTACAATCTGGTCAACTAGTGTAAGACCAAGTCCCCGACCTACAATTTGTTCATCTGGACTCCCAGTCCTTCGAAAAATGAATTCTTTAGTTGCGTTAGGTACGCCTGGACCTTTATCAAGAATTTCTAACCGAACCATCTTGAGATTATCTACATGTTCTGCATTAATCTCAATCGCCACATCTTCACTTTCATCATAGGACATTGCATTGTGAAGGATATTGAAGCAGACCTGATGGAGATATTCATGCCCCGCTACTAGATACTCGCCCTTCTTGACGTTCGTTGTAAGTGATAGTTTCTTCCATGGAAAATCTTGTTCCACAGCAAACTTTGCAATCTGGATATAATCGTGCAAGTCAACCTCTTCGACAAGAGGAGGAGATTCTTGCAGTCGAAGCAGAGCGCGCATATTTGCTGTCATTCTTCCAGAGCGTCTGATATGCCAACTTGATTCCTGCATCATTGATTTTACTCTTTCAGGTACCGTATCAATATTTTCTACGAGACCTATTGAGAAAAGTAAACTCTGATTGATGTTGTTTAGATCATGTGTCATTACTTCAAGGTAAAGGTTAGCACGATCCCTTTCACTGTTCTCACGCATCTCAGCGTTCTTTCTTCTGTCAATATCCGTAGCTATGAGTGCAATTGTCGAGGATTTGTCAGGATATTCCAGCAGATTAGCTCGCACACTTACCCAGATTGGACGGCCATCATCCTTCTGGAATTGCATTTCAAAATCTTCAAGACTCTTACCTTGAGCAACTTCAGATACAACTTGTCTAACAATCTCGCTTTTGCTATCACCAAATATGAATGTAGCAAGATTACGTCGGAGAATATTGTCCTCACTGTAACCGAGAAGCCGTTCTGCAGCTTTATTGATTTGTAAAATATTCCCACTCATACTAACTGTGAAGTATGCTATCGGTGAAGAGTCAAACAGTGTTCTGTATCTACTCTCTGAGAGATCTATTGCTTCCTCAAGTTCAATTTGTGATGTGATGTCTCTCACTATACCTAAGGTTGCAGGCAATCCCCCAAAAACAAAATATGATGTACTAATTTCTACATTAATGATAGATGCATTCTTCATTAAAAGGCATGCACGGAAACTAGGATTTTGCAAATCACCCCAGTGAAGACCTTCCTGTCCTTCCTCGTAGAAATGAGCAGTGGTTGTATCCAGAATAGCATCTACTGGTGCGCCTAGTAAATCATCTGCATTATCATAACCTAACATAAGAAGGAGTGCGGGATTGACCAGAGCAAGCATGTTCTCCTGAATGACCATGATACCATCATTTGCCATCATAATCATGTCTTGAAATCGATTATGTTCATCTGGTTCATGTGTTGTCTTTCGCTGGTCTTGCAAGGCTCTCGCCGCCTAGAGTGTCCTAGAGTTTTTTCTCTTGTGCACTCTGCGTTCCCGGGGGATAATAGAATGTCCTGTCTTACCTAGATAATACTTGTCTGTGTGAAATGAACAGATACTCTCTGTGTCCAAGCAATCTCCGTAAGCACAATCCTTTTATGAATCCCAGAAAACATTCAAACAGTCGTACGAACGTTTGAACGTTATGAGATGGACACCATGGCTGCACAAACTTCTCAACCCAGAAGCAAGGTGAAGTTCAAGAAGAATGAATTATCGGATATTGTAACGATGTTCAAGGCTCTTGGAGATACATCTAGAGTAAAGATCATCGCATTGCTAACAAGAGAAGCCAATCTCTGTGTGTCAGATATTGCTCAAAAATTGGATATGTCAATTAGCAGAGTAAGTCACCATCTCAAATTGTTAGAACATCTTGGTTTTGTTACGCATCGCCAAGAAGGAAAACAAGTCTATCATCGAATAGAAGACGATTGTATAATCGATATAATGGCGAGGGCGCAAGAGCATGTCAGAGGAAAGTGAAATTGTTTGCACCTCATGTGGTGTACCATCCGTTATTCAAGATGAATCCACAGTACGACTCAAGCTTGCAATAGGGATATTCTCTGGAGTTATGCTGGTATTGGGCATAGTTTTAGAATTATTACATGCAGGATTGATTCCAGTCTATATTGTATTCCTCTCATCAGCTTTGTCTGCTGGAAGATATGTTATCCCCATGGGAGTAAGAGGTATTGCCAAGCGCAGACTGGATCAACACTTCCTCATGGCTGCAGCCTCAATTGGGGCAATGATAATCGGAGCACCTGCAGAGGGTGCAGCAGTAATGTTTCTCTTCTACATCTCCATCCTACTTGAAGAGAGAGCTGAAGATAGGATCAGAAAAGAAATTCAGACACTTGTTGAGTTGGAACCCCCTACAGTTATAGTAAAGATTGATGGGGCTGAAGCTTGCATTGCACCGACAGATGTCAAAGCTGGCGATATTCTCATCATCAGGCCGGGAACTAAAATCGGTCTCGACGGAATTATCATTACTGGGGCAACCACAGTTGATCAGGCACCAATCACAGGGGAATCACTACCTGTGCCAAAATCAGCTGGAGACCAAGTCTTTGCGGGAACACTCAACTACGAAGGATACATAGAAGTTGAAGTAACATCAGAATCGAATGAAACAGTCCTTTCGAAAATTATCAAACTGGTTGAAGAGTCGAGAAGTAAACGCGCACCAACTGAACGAGCAATAACACGGTTCTCAAGAGTATATACTCCAATTGTATTCACTGCGTCAATTCTCGTTGGATTTGTTTCACTATTACTTAACATGACGATAATTGAAGCTTCATACCGAGCTCTGACACTTCTTGTTGTAAGTTGTCCATGTGCGTTTGCAGTATCAATTCCCGTTACAATGGTGTCTGCTATTGCAGGCTCAGCTCGGACTGGCGTACTTGTGAAAGGAGCAGTTCATATTGAGAAAGCAAGCAAAACAGAGATTGTTGCTTTTGATAAAACAGGAACTTTGACACAAGGAGTTCTTTCTGTCAAAGAAGTCTGTCTTCACAATAATCACACTCGCAGTGAGATCCTATCTGTTGCGGCTTCGTTAGAAACTATGTCAGAGCATCCAATTGGAAGAGCATTAGTTGCTGCTTCTGATGAAGAGGAACTTCAAATATACACACCATCTGAATTCACAGCAGTTCCTGGTAGAGGTGTAACTGGTCAGATTGATGAAATAGAGTATCTCGTTGGAAATCGTAGGTTATTAGCAGAACATGAGGTTCCACTTGAATCAACATCAGGGCACAGCTGTGGAGCAGGAACGATGGTTTATGTTGCTCAAAGCAATGAGCACTTTGGAACCATCATTCTATCAGATACTCTAAGAGAGAAAACTGCGCTAGCAATTTCTAATCTCAAGAAGATGGGAATTAGAACAGTGATGCTTACTGGGGATAGTGAAAATGTTGCCAGAGAGATTGCTGAAGAAATTGGAATCGATGAATATAGAGCAGAATTACTTCCTCATGAGAAATTAGAAGTTGTACAAGAATTGAAAGAATCGGGGGTTACTCTCTTTGTAGGAGATGGTGTGAATGATACGCCAGCTCTTGCTGAAGCTGACGTTGGCATTTCAATGGGTGCGGCTGCAACTGATGCCGCACTTGAGTCTTCAGACATTGCTTTAATGCAACAAGATTTGACAAAGGTTCCTGAACTCATACTGAAAGCAAGGAAAACAATGAGTGTTGTTCGTCAGAATGTGGCTGCCTCATTGATAGTGAAAGCAGTTACTGGTGTCCTAGCAGGACTTGGATTCTTGACATTATGGATGGCAATAGGAATCGGAGATATGGGGCTTACTTTTGCGGTGATTGCAAATGCACTAAGGCTAGCTCGTAAGATGTAAAGGCTATTTGTAAGCGTTAAGAGCACGAACTGCAGCTGCTAGAAATAGTAGTGTGAGTCCAAGGCAATAAGCAGGCAATACAACAAGAACCAATACACTGTCTGCAAACATTGCAACAATCAAGATCATCGAAGCTCCGAGAGAGAGATTGATTATTGGATATGAAAATGCGAGAGGTACAGGGAGCGTTTTCGGATCATTTGTCATCACAGGTACATATGCTCCAATTGCTACTCCTGTTGCGGTGAATAATATCACCAGAGGTGCAGCTAAAGTAATCAGTGCAAGGTAGCCTTCTATCCGCATAATGTAAATGAGAAAACCGCACGCAGGAATGGCGGCTATGCCAACCTCTACAAAACTTAGTAAGAATTTTGCGAATACGATATCTGTCGATCTGAATGGACTTGCTTTCAATAAATAGACATTATCTTTTTCATCAACAAAACTCAGCATGGAAGTGACACTGGACATCTGAATCAAAAGAATCAACATGAGCGCAAATGCGGGGACTACAGCAAATGCAAGATTCGGTGGAACAGTTAGCGGTCTAAACCAAGTTGGACTAAATAGATTGAGGTAAAGAACGAAAATGGTTCCGACGACTGCATAAACGTACTTCCAAATTTGATAGGGGGAACGCAATCGACTCCAGAAATCTTTGAGCATTATCCAGATTGTGGGATCATTAAACCTTGAATTGGAGAAATCTATATCTCCCCGGATTACCTTACTGAATCGTCCCTCGATTTCTTCACTCCCTTTTGAAGCAGAGAAGACTTCATAGTACTCGTATCCACAGATGCTGGCTGTAAGAAGTAGACTGATTGTAAACATCATAATCTGAAGACCGACACCAAGGATGAATGGGACATTCAATGAAAAAATCCCAGTCATTTCAGTAATCACTAAACTTAGTGCGTTGGATGGAAATACAAAGGCTGCCGTGAATGTTGATGTAAATGATGGAAAAGCAGGGATTATCATTACTAATCCAAGTAGAACAACAACAAGGTACCTGAGGGGACTCTTGTATTTTCCTTCAAGGTAAATTCGAATATACGAACTAAATGCCCCAAGAAGATAATTGGTTTCGAAGAATACAACCACACACAATAGAATAAAGACAATTGAGAAGAACACAATATTAGCGGATGATAGCAAAGGGAGGATAGCCAAGAGGCCAATGAACACAAATGACATCTTTCGGACAAACCGTCTTGTGTATCGACTCAGAAAAATCTGATGCGGTTTTACCGGTGCGGGGAGTAATAGATTTTCATCTTCTGATGTTATGACTGAAGCTGGACCAAGGCCAAAATATCCTGTGACAACAGACGATGCACTAAGAACAGCAAAAGCTCCGAACAACATCCCACGGTCAATAGTATCTTCAAGCATTACTCCGATTTGCGACATCATAGGTGCAAATGAAACAAGAGCAGAAATCACAAGACTAACGAAGAAGACCCCAGCCAAAGTTACACCATAGAAGAGAAGCATTGAGGGAATTGTAATTGCTTGTTTGAACTGGTTGAACAACATCCGTATCTCGTTGCGAATGAGACGGTATGTTGTGGGGTTCATTGTCTTCACCTATTCGGGAATTCCGCCGGTGAGGCTAAGAAATACTTCTTCAAGATTACTAGCTTGTTTTTGAGATGCAAGTAATTCATCCAATGTTCCTCTGCCTACAACTGAACCCTCGTTCATGATAACAAATCGATCACACAAATCAGAAGCTACTTCCAAGATATGGGTTGATATCAGAATTGCTGAACCTTCATCCCGAAGCTGTTTCAAATAGGCTTTCAGATTCCATGCTCCTCGAGGATCAAGTCCGTAGATCGGTTCATCCAAAGCAAGTACGTATGGGGGGTCTCGAACAAAAATACCGACAAGTAGTGCCCGCTGCAAATTCCCTTTGGAGAGTGTGCCAACATAGGAATCAAGGAATTCATCCAGCTGGAACATGTCTACGAACTGTCGCATACGAATAAGAGCTGTATCGCTAGACACCTCATAGATACGTGCCATGAATGTGACATATTCACGGACAGTGAGACTAGGGTAACAAGTAGGTTTCTCAGGAATGTAGCCAATTGAACTCTTTGCAAGAATAGGGTCAGATAACATATCGTGCCCATCAACTGCTACCGAACCAGAATTTGGTCTAATGATCCCAGTAAGAATTCGGAGCGTTGTTGTTTTGCCAGCTCCGTTCGGACCAACCAATCCTACAATTTCACCTGGATTCACTTTCAGATTGAGCCCCCAAACAGCAACTTTCTTTCCGAATCGTTTGATTAGACTTTCAATTTCAATCGCAGGGGAATTCAGTACATCTTCCGGGACATCACGTTTATTGCGGAGGTTGATTTCCTTCATGATCCTTTCAACTAGTGAGTCCCGTGCAATCTTTCGATCTAAGATTTGTAATTTTAATACTCTAGCTAATCGAAGAAGTTCGTTGCTTTTCATCTGCTCTACATTAGCTCTCTCAATCACGTGTTGAATCTCTCCAAATTTCACTACAGCAGTGATTCTGAATTTATATTTCAGAACATATAGGGTAATTGGTCAAAGTAGCGATGTACTATATGAAATATTCGTCATCCAACGGACCCAAATCGAAGGGTATTTTCTTGACCAATTCTAAATTCCAATCAACAACGTTTGTGAGAAGTGGGATAATCCGAACCCCCTGTTCATGAGCCTCACGAAGAGCATTCCCGAAATTTGGATCATTGCCATCATGAGGTGAAAAGATATCCGCGTCAGGTCGTTGAATGACAAAGACCACAGCCGCATCATCTACGTCACCGGAAGTGAGAGCATGTGCCAAATGCTTCATGTGTCTGGCTCCTCTCGTAGTTGGTGCATCAGGGAAGAGTACTCTTCTATTCACCACGAGTGTGCAAGACTTAACCTCGATGAATGTTCGATTATTCTCACCCTCCAGTAGAAAGTCGAATCGCCCTCCATATGCTCGTGGTTCAGGAATTACATTAGAGTATTCAGTAAAATAAGGGAGTTGATGAGTTTTCAAAAGATCCTTCATGAAACGATTTGGAAGGTTCGAATCAAGGGAGATGAGAACACCGTCATGGTGAACGCCAATCATATCAAAGGAGGTCTTTCTATGCGGAGCCGGATTATCTCGAATGAAGACTTGCTTTCCAGGAATCATTAGTTCGTACATTCGACCAGGATTGGGAACAAAAGCTTCAATGATTTCTCCATCAATTTCAACACGTGCTAAGAATCTGTTTGGGCGTTCTACGAATTTACCACTTCTAACACGTTTTGGGGATGACACGATTTCTCACAACACCGATTTAGCATGAACTGCTACTCCGCTAATAGAGGTTGACATCTAAACTTAGAGTGAGGTCCCTCGAACGAGAAAACCTAAATCATTCTAGTACTCTATTACAGGTAGATACTCTTGGAGGAGAATCTAGTAAGGTGTGAGAGAATAGTGAAGACTCAATCAGAAGCGATCCCTCAGGAAATTGCAAGTGAATTCATACACAAACTCTCTCATGATGTGATTGGAATTCTACAGAACATAATGGGTTATGCTACACTCCTGACTGAAGAATTCGACAAATCATACATTGAAGGAATTGGGCGACTCACCATGAAATTGAATAATCGAATGAAGACTGCAGTGTCCGACGTGGACAGTGGCGAATTAACCAATGACGATTGAAGCATCACAAAAATTCAGTCAAACACAACTGTTCAGAGACCTCAGATAATTGAGAGACCTTTACACCAACTAATCGTATTGATTTATTGTGATCTCTTTTCTGCTCGAAAATTTCAATTGCTACTTTTTCTAATAATGATGTTTCATCAGATTCTACAGGTATGCTTCTACTTCGCTGAATGGTTGAATAGTCACTATACCGCATCTTTACTGTGACAGTCTTAAATCGGAGTGCTTTGTTTAGCAATTTATCACCGATTCGCTTACACATTTTTTTCAAAGCGTCATGAAGATAATCGACCTTCTCTGGTTGAACATCTTCCATGAATGTTCTATCCTTACTAATCGACTTTCTAATACGAGGTCCGTTATCGATTATCGGTCTTTCATCAAAACCTCTTGCTCTACGATGGAGCCAAACTGAACCACGACCCATTGCAGGCCAGAGCTCGGGAATGGTCATCCGCTGAATCTGCCCTAAGGTTTCAATGCCGAATTTTTCCAGTCGCTCAGTTGTTTTTCTTCCCACTCCATTCAATGCATCAACAAAAAGTGGTTCCAGGAATTTTTCCACATCTACTGGATCAGGTCCTACAAGGGTTACACCTCGTGGCTTGTTCATCCCAGTGGCTATTTTTGCAACAGACATGTTTGGCGCGATGCCAACAGAACATGGTAAGGAGGTTCGTACACGTATCTCTTCTTGTATCTCTAGAGCCAACTCGCGAAGGCTATCGTAAAGCTGTGCGCCTTCACTGACATCAATGTAGGCTTCATCAATACTTGCTCTTCGTACCCGACCACCATCAGCAAATTCTCTCAGTATTTCCATGAATTCATCAGAGGCAATACGATAGTTTTCAAAAGATCCACTCACAAAGACAGCTTCTGGGCATAATCGATATGCTTGGGAAACAGGCATTCCAGAATGAACACCTTTTGCTCGTGCTTCGTATGAAGCTGCTCTAACTACCCCGCGACCAGTTCCTTTCTTTGGATCATGTCCAACACAAACAGGTTGACCCACTAGTTCAGGGTGATTCCTGTACTGCTCCACAGAAGCAAAAAATGCATCCATGTCTATGTGCATAATCCATCGAAACAACTGGTCGACCTATGATTATATTGATGACTTCTTACTTCTCAATTTCTGGATGCTCACATCCAAAGAAACGAACAATGATGGTAGGGAGAGTTCACCGAATCTAATCTTCCAATTAGTTCAATATTTTGTTTACATCCTAGAGAAGCCTATATGTAATCAAGTCTTAGCGAAAATACTCCACCAGACATTATCGTACGAGTGACATTTCTAATGACGGATAATTTACAGGATGATTCACATTCAGACCTGAGTCACGAAGAACAAGCATTGAGGTATAGAGCTTTAGTTGATTCCATGAATGACGGATTTGGTATCATCGATAATGATGGAGTGTTCACATATGTAAATAAAAGGTTAGCAGCCATGCTCGGGTATACGCAAAAAGGCATGGTCAAAAAACCGATTGTTGATTTTCTTGATACTGCAAACAGAAAAATACTCAGGGCAAATATCCGTATAAGAACGGAAGGACAATCAACACAATACGAATTATTATGGACTACAAAATCCGGTGAGCAAGTTCCGACGATTATTTCTGGAGCTCCTTTAATTGGACAGGATGGAGCAGTTCAAGGCTCTTTTGCTGTTATAACTAACATTACAGAAATCAAACAATCGCGACAGGCATTAGAAGAAAGTGCAGAACTAATGAAATCGATTTTTGAAGAGTCACAGATCGGAATCGAAATCTTCGATAAAGATGGAATTCTGATTACAGCAAATAGAGCCGCACTTAGAATTGGAGGTATCTCAGATATTCAGGATCTGATAGGTTTCAGCCTATTTGATGATCCTAATATCCCAAGTAAAATCATCGCTACGCTTATCCGTGGAAAACCGGTTCATTATGAAACTGAGTTTGATTTTGAAAAAGTGAAAGAACTAGAACTCTATAAAACAAATCGCTCCGGAAAAATGATTCTTGATGCATTCATCACACCATTAGGAGAAGACATGGAAAATAGTGGAGAAATCACTGGATATCTCAGCCAAATATTAGAGAAAACTGAGCATCGACGTGTTGAAGAAGCATTAGAAGATACTGAAAAGCAATATCAGCTTCTTGCAGAAAATATCAGTGACGTTATTTTCACTGCGGATTTGGAACTCAATCTAACATATCTGAGCCCATCGATAGAGCTTCTTCTTGGATATGGATATACCAATGATGAACTAATCGGATCATCACTTATCGAATTAATGGCTCCAGAGTCAGTTTGGGTTGCAATTGAAGCAATTCGTAATGCTCTTGAAATGGAGAAACAACCGGAGACATCTCATACAAGAGGAGATGCACCTCCTCTCGAACTACACCTAAAGAGGAAAGATGGTTCACTTGTTTGGGTAGAAGTCACCAGGACGTTCATGCGTGATGAAAATGACAAACCAATCGGTGTTCTGGGAGTGGCTAGAAATATCGAAGAGAGAAAACTTGCTGAAGCAACACTCATCAGCGAAGAATCAAAGTATAGAACTCTTGTAGACACATCATTTCAAGGAATTATGATAGTCCAAGCATTACCATTATCAATTTTGTTCACGAATCCAGCGTTTGCAGGATTTCTCGAACAAAGCGTAGAAGAAGTTCAGGCGTTCTCGCCTGTTGAAATCCAATCAATGATCCATCCTGAGGACCTTGATGCAGTTATGAAACGACTTGAAGATCTTATGGGCGGAGATGAGCCAAAAAGAGAACCTATGGTAATTCGACTTTTTCAAAAGGATGGTGATATGCAGTGGCTAGAAATGTTTGGTAGACGGGTTGAATTCGAAGGAAGATCTGCCATTCAGCTAGTTGCTATGAACGTCACCGAACGCATTCACGCGGAGAGCCTAATCAAAACTCAGAAAGAACGGGCTATGCTATATCTAGATCTGATGTCGCATGATTTCCGGAATCAGCTTCAGATTATTCTTGGAAGTACAATGGTGATGGAAGCTAGACTTCAAGACCCAGATGATAGAAGAATCTTAGGGCAAGTTGTGTCTGCTGTGGAACGATGTCAACGAATGATATCAAAGGCAAAGGTTACTGAACCCTTGATGTCAGTACCACTACAACCGACAAAACTAGCTCCAGTACTTGAAGGAGTAGTTATGAAACAAATCGAACTCCATAGTGATGTTGACATTGCAATCACATTGAAAGATGCAGATGCTATCATTGATGCTGACAATTTCTTGGAACAACTCTTTGAAAATCTAATTGAAAATGCAGTCGAACACAATCCTCGTGCAGAGAAACAAGTCTGGGTCAAGCTAAGAAAGAGAGGCGATGGATACGAAATTACAGTTGCAGATAACGGATCTGGAATCTCAGAATCATTAAAGCTAGAGATCTTTGATATCGCAAGAAGATATGGTGGAATCGGTTTACATCAGTGTAAGCAAATCTGTGACAAATACGGTGGTCAAATCAGTGTGAGAGACCGTCTTCCTGACAAACCAAATGAAGGTGTGCAGTTCATTGTCTGGCTTCCAAAGACGTGAGCTCCGAACTTTAACTAATCTGTCGTGAATATATCTCGAAAAATTCAGTTAGGTCGATGTTACCTCCACTAATCATAACACCTACTTTTGAATCAGCAATCTCCTTCCTCATTTTAAGAAGTCCCGCAAGTGAAACTGCTCCTGATGGCTCTACAACTATTTTCAATCGCTCCCAGAATAATCTCATTGCATCAACTATTTCCTGCTCGGAAACAAGGATGATATCATCAACATGCTTCTTGATAACTTCAAACGTCAAGTCACCCAATTGAGTTCGCAATCCATCAGCAATGGTGTTTGGATATTCACTTGGGAAAATCTTGTTTGCCTTGAATGACCGATACGCATCATCTGCATTTTCAGGTTCTATGGCAATAACTTTGGATTCTGGACAAAGTCCCTTTGTCGAAATCGCAGTACCACTCAGGAATCCACCACCTCCAACTGGAGCAAAGACATAGTTGAGTTTCCCAACTTCCTCGATGAGTTCAAGGGCGGCAGTCCCAGCTCCTGCGATTATCCTATGATCATTGTATGGATGAACTAAGGTGAATCCATGTTTCTCTACAAGCTCGTCTGCTACTGTGGCACGACTCTCAGTTGTGTTCTCACAAAATACTATCTTAGCACCATATCCCTTTGTCGCAGCAACTTTAACCTTAGGAGAGTTATTCGGCATGACTATCGTTGCTTTGACTCCCAGCATCCTTGCTGCCAACGCTAGTGCTTGGGCGTGATTTCCTGAACTATGGGCAATAACACCTTTCTGCTTTTCATCTTCTGTCAGTTGAGATACAGTGTTGAAAGCTCCTCGAAACTTGAAGGCTCCAACTCTCTGAAAATTCTCACACTTAAAGTAGACCTGACAATTTGTCATTCCATCAATTGTTGTTGATGTCATGACCGGTGTCTTTTCAACATGGCCCTTTATCCGGTCATAGGCATCTCGAACATCAGAGAGTTCTATCATGTGTCTGGAATGAAATGGAGTCCAGAAAAGGATTACCGTGAAGATTCGAAACCCTTAACCCGACGTTTGCTATTCGTTAGTAAGGTTTGTGGTGGTTATAGTGAAAGGAATTAGAAGGAAGGAAAAAGCAATCGAAAGTAAGGAAGAAATGATTGCCATTCTTGAAAAAAGCAAGTACATCACGATTGCAATGTGCCAGGACAATGTCCCATACCTCGTAACACTAAGTCATGGGTATGACAGAGAAAAGAATTGTATCTATTTCCACTGCGCTCGTGAGGGAAAGAAGGTCGATATTCTTTCAAAGCATAACACCATCTGGGGACAAGCAATCGAGGACCATGGGTATACAGAAGGAGCCTGTGACCATCTCTATGCAACTACTCAATTCAAGGGCAATGTGACTTTCATCGAAGATGTGAAGGATAAAGAACGTGCACTCGGAATCATGATCAATTCGCTTGAGCCAGATCCTCAAGCTGTTATTCAAGAGCAAATCACTGAGAAATCAGTGCAACGGGTTCACATAGGACGTATCGATATCGAATACATGAGTGGTAAGAAAGCCAAAGAAGTCATTATACAACTATAGAATTGGACAGATTTCTAAGTAACGTCAAAGCATCCTGTACTCTATCTTCTGGAACAAAGAGATGGTCATGATAGAAAGCAGACACTGCATTTGCGCTGATTCCTGCTTCTGCCAATACACTCGTAACTTTGGCAAGAAGACCTACCGCTTGCAGATCTGAATGAACTGTAAGAGAGATTAAACCCCAGACAATCTCAATGGAAAAGGAGTATGCTTCAGCGATTTCTCTCGTCACAATCACAGTGATAGCTTCAGCTTCTCGATAGACTAACCGAGGAGATGAACCGAGGGCTTCTAAGGTTTCTTCAGATATTTTAGCAAAGATATACGAACCTGCAACTTGAACTGGTTCCATATTCTTGAGAAGATAACTTAGGTCTATAAATCCGGTCATGATATCTTACTCGCCCTTGTTTCCAAATTTCTCCCACGATACGATGTCATCGAGGGGAAATCTAGTACTATCACGCTCTTGATCACCATAGCCCACAGAGATAGAACAAATCACTCGTAAATTTTCGGGAATATCAAGGAGTTCCCTGAACTTGGGTTCGATATCTGTATCACGAACTCCCATCCAACATGTACTCAATCCTTCATGATACGCAGCAAGTAACATATTCTGTACTGCGTTATGCGGATCAGCAAGGTGATATCGGGGGTGCTTTGAAGAATCTCCAAGAACAACGATGACCACTGGAGATTCAGCCATAAATCGTCCATAGTTATGAACCTCAGCGAATTTCTTTCTCATTGATTCGTCCCGTACGACTATGAAATGCCAAGGTTGCTTGTTAGATGCAGAAGGAGCCCATCGACCGGCCTGAAGAATAATGTTAACTTTTTCAGCTTCAACTTCAGTCGATTTGTATTTTCGAATACTTCTTCGTTCTCTGATTGCTTTAACAACGTCCATTGTAGTTCATACTAACTATGTCTTCCGGTATTATGAAACCTGTGGTCAGTATAAATTGATTCTCGCCTAAATCGTAAACCTAAAAGGCGCTACAATGTTTCGCACGCTATCAGACTCGCATCGGAGTGGATATCAATTCTAAAAACTCAGCGACGAGAACTCACCAGCGTAGGCATCGACATCGGCACATCCACATCTCACGTAGTTTTCAGCAAGATTGTTCTTGAGAAGAACACAAAGGTTCCAACTGAAAAATTCGAGATTGTCGACCGAGAAATTCTCCACTCTGGACCGATTCATCTGACACCTTTCAAGGACCAGTACAATGTTGATTTCCAAGCTCTCAGAGAACTCTTACTTGAAGATTATAGAGAGGCGGGAATTGCTGTTTCAGACATTGACACTGGTGCGGTAATTATCACGGGCGAAACCGCAAAGAAAGAAAATGCTGAGTGGATTGTCAACGAACTCGCTGGAGAAACTGGAAAGTTTGTTGCAGCCACTGCAGGTCCCAATTTTGAAAGTGTATTAGCCGCACATGGATCAGGAGCAGTTACTAGGTCCGAGGAGTCTGGAAAGACAATCATGAATGTTGACGTCGGTGGAGGTAGTTCCAATATCGCAATATGCAAGGAAGGAAGAGTTGTTGCTACCGCCGCTATAAACGTTGGAGGCAGGCTCATCGCGACAGATGAGAACAGCGTTATTGTCCGATTGGAAGATACAGGAAAAGAACTTGCATCACTAGTCGATATCGATCTTGAATTAGAACAGGTATTCTCTGATGAAAGTAAGCAACGAGTTGCAGATGCTCTTGCAGAAGCGCTCATCGAGAGTATTCAAGGTAAGAACACATTGAAGACGACTCAGTTACTGATGATGACTGCGCCTCTCGAATTCGATGAAGACCTTGATGAAATTACATTCTCTGGGGGAGTAGCTGAATTCATCTATGAGATAGAGGGGAGCAATTTCAATGACCTTGGACTCATCCTTGCTCAATCAATCAGTGTTCGAGCCCTGGCAGCCAATCTGCCAATAGGAGAACCAGACCAGCGAATTCGTGCAACTGTGATAGGAGCAGGTCACTTCAGTCTTCAAGTCAGTGGTTCAACGACATTTCTCTCGACAGATCTAGACTATCCAATAAGGAACCTTCCTGTTGTAGTGCCACATACACCCAGAAGGAAATCTTCTGCTGAGAGTATCAAGAAAGCAATTACGGATGCATTGAAGAGATTTGATCTTCAAGAAGGAGAAGATAAGATGATTCTCTCTTTCGTTGATGCAGTGAGACCTTCATATGAAAATCTGATGGAATTTTCCAAAGGCGTAGTTGCAGCTCTACCAATAACGGTTGCTAAGAAAGAACCAATCATGATGTGCTTTGATACCGATATCGGGAATTCTGTTGGCAACATCATGAAACGGGAAACAGGAATTGAGAGTGAGATACTATCTATCGATGAGATCTCCTTGAAGGAAGGGGACTTTGTGGATATTGGCGCTCCGATAATAGAAGATGTTGTAGTTCCTGTTGTTGTGAAGACACTTGTCTTTGATTCAGAATAGTATCATTTTCCCTTTATTGAAGGAATCCTTGATCTAAGACTACGTACTCGGGACAAGACCAGATATCCAACCGGTACAGTGATGGTTTCCTCACGATGTCTAATGGGTTTCTCAGGAGTTGATTGGGTTTGAATTTGTACCTCTCGTCGAACTCTCTCGGTTTCCCACCACATTGTATCTCTATCAGCTTTCCAGACACGTTCACTCTGATCGATCTCTGGTCGATGATATCGAACCATCAATAATCCTACAAATTGGATAATTGGAATCGGGATTGGAATAGATGGCATATACCCGAAGATGAAGAAACCGCCCAAACCCATGGAGAGAATTAGTGGAAATAGACAGCTGAGAATTGCCATTCCAATCAGTCTTTGCTTTGAGATAGTTCTACGGAGATATCTGTAGACATCTCTTACAAACATAAAATTTAATGCAAACAATAATGCGAAAACTGGTAAGTTGGGGAACGGCGTCATTTGCCCAAGTAATGTTACAGAAAGTGTGTTAGTGAATTCATACCAATTCTGGTATAACCGATAATCCATCAGAAAGCTGGTATACATGTATCCTCCATACCAACTATATCGGTCATATTGAAATGTATAGGGAGCAAAGCAAATGAAGAGCCAGAATATTGCACTCAACATTTTTTCTCTACTAAGATTGAATTTTGGAGACGACTCAATTTCTCTCATTGAGTAATGATGTAGGGCAGCGGGAACACTGATTGTTACAGCTTGCCGCAGAACAAATGGAAGGATTATGAATACACCCAAAACAAGAGAGGGATAGTAGATTATCTTGTTGTAAAGATCCCAATAACTGTCATTCCAACCAAGGATTGGTGAAAACATGAATTGGTTCAGAAACATCACCATAGCTAATGTGATAAAATAGATGGCAGCAGAGAGCCCGATACCACGTTTCCAAGATGATTTGTGCAAAGGAGTTCGCGTTAGTTTGTAGTTGAAGTATATTCCTGGAAATGCAATGATGATTCCAATAATGAAATTCCGAAGGATACTGCTTAGGACTTCAATTGCGAAGGAGAAGTCTACTAGATATGCCGGATAGGATTGAATGGATGGAAATATGAATCCACTGGACGGTAGAAACAGAATCTGTGAAATATCTGACACATAAAAGGACAGGGGAAATATCATAACGAATAGAACTTTCAGTAAGTAGTTTGCCCATTCCGGAAGACCGCGACCTAGTTTAGACATTTTCCCCAACAAATAATGGTATTCAAGGGGTAATAAGAATGCCCAATCGAGAATTCTTGTACTGTCCATCAGAACCTCTGTCGCACCATTCAAATAGTGGTGACGTTTGCAACGACTAGAGGAATAACTGTTGCAAACAACTCCACCTGACTTTTTTGTAAATCCAATTCAGTATTTCCAATTCTACTGGGAGATTATCTTCCCCTATGCGCTTATTCTAGTTTATCTAATTATCCTGACGCTGATTTACATTATAGCGACTCGACTAGCGAGAAGGTCATTGAAATCAATTGGGATGGGAGTTGAAGCTGCATCAGGAATTGTCTTGATTCTCCGACTGATATTCTTCATTGTTGTTGTAACAATTTTGATTAGTGCATTTGAAGCAGATCTAGCCACTATAATTTCCCTGGGTGCTATCTTTGGGACTGCCCTGGGGCTTGCGTTCTCTCAGGCATTAGGAAACATTGTGAGTGGATTATATGTTGTAGTAGCTAGACCATTCAGAGTTGGAGATTATGTCAAAATTGGAACTGTTGAAGGTATGGTCTTGGAGATTACCTTGAATTATACAAAGGTCCTGCTCCCTGATGAAACCCATCAACTAGTACCAAATAACAAGGTTGTTGGGAGTCAAGTCACTAATTATCGGATAGAAGATCTTCCTGGACTCATTGAAGATAAGGAAGAAGAAAGAACTGAAGCTGTAGAAGATCGAAGAAGTCGACGATACATTCGTTCAATCGATAGGGGAATAGATAAACTCACAGATCTCGCAACTGATGAGGACTACTATAGATATACATTCGACCTCACACTTCACATGAGCTTCAATCATAGTTTGATGATGAAACATTTCGATAAAGTTTGTGTAAAATGGGCCACTATCTACCTCACACAGCCAACGTATATAATCTGGGCAAAACCAAGTGCTGCAATGACCTATAGATTTACTATTATTGTTGCAGACCCTATAGTGATTATCCAACAAAATTCAGAATTCATGAAAGAACTTCTGGAACTCTGGATTGAGTTGGATGGAAAGTGAGGTTCACTTAGAGTAGCGACGGTCAAGATTCTCAAACCAAGGTGCAACCTGAGCATTGTCAACTCTATCAGAAGAAGGCAGATACGGTTTGATATCGATTAGGGGTGTGCCATCATTCGCATCCATATGATCAATGTGAATGAATCTATTCTTTTCATCTACACTCACTATCTTTACAATCGTATGACCAACTGGATTCGGTCTAGCTGGTGAACGACAGGAGAAAACTCCAGAGGGAAGAGGACCCATATTCTTTGGGGGGTTCGCTAAGATAGTTTTACGATTATCAGGCGTGTCCATACCATCTATCCACCACAGAACGATTGCATGTGAAAAAAGAACAAGATGAGTAGTTGCTTCCCAGTATTCTTGACTGATTTCAAGATAGGCTTGGTCTCCAGTTTTCTTGACATAACCTATTGGCTTGATTACGTAACTCACATCAATCACCTGCGTTCAAATGGACGTGGCACAACAGATTAATCCAGCTATCTAGTTCAAAATACAAGAGGTCGGACACTATGGTCGAGAAAGAAGTTTCTGCATCCAGGACAATCATGACTCAAACTGTCTTCCCAAACGACGTTAACAATAATAATACACTCTATGGAGGAAGATTACTTGATTGGATAGATATGCTGGGGGGTATTGTCGCAAAGAAACACAGTAGGAGCCCCATAGTTACTGTTTCTATTGACTCGTTGAATTTTCTAAATCCCATCCGACAACGAGATATTGTTACTCTTGAAGCGTGGGTTAATTTTGTTGGCAGGACATCAATGGAAATTGAAGTGAGAGTGACATCAGAAAATCCCTTCACAGCAGAAACTGCCAAGAACTGTAGAGCCTTTCTGACATATGTTGCAATGGATGAGCAGGGATTACCAACGGAGGTTCCCAAACTTATTCTCTCAACGGATGAAGAGAAAGAGCGTTATGAAACTGCAAAGGAAAGACGAGCTGAAAGACTCCGTCGAAGAGACCTCACTGCAACAGAGTGGTAAGCTTCACACATTACTCCCAAAGTACCTTCGAAGCTTCTTCCTTCTGGTCATCAGTTAAGTTTTCATAACCAAACAGTTTGTCTTTTGGAATTCCCCAGATTTCATCAGCCTTACAAACAAAATGATGCAACTTGTAATTCAAGTGATCTTGGAAATAATCAGGTTCACCTATCCGAAGGTGATCCTTCTCGATTTTCCCTCCACAACTCTTACAAGTTGAACGACCTGATTTTGCTGGTTCGATTTTCCAATCATCTCCAGGGACGAATTTCTTTCTACTAGATCTATTGAGATTCATTAGAAATTCTTCAGGGTCCCCGCCAACAATTGCATGAGTGAGTCGTATCTTGAATTTGTCATAATCTGAAGCTTTGAATAATACATCCACGTTCCCATTCTTGAATGCTTTATCAAAAGATGAGTTGTGAGGATACTCATTGTGTTTCTTCATGTATTCAACAAAGAGTTTTGCAAGGATTTTACTTGCTGCTCTTTTATCAACGAGATTAACAACGGCATCATCTTTTGCAATCTTATAATCAGTGTTAGTTATTGTAACTCCAGTGTCTAAGACTTCTTGTTCTTTTACGAGAACAATTGATCCAACAGGAACTTTTCCTCGAACCTGATTCATATCAAAAGTATCAGACGTGATATAGTATGCCCAATCATGACTGAATTCTATCCATTCTGTCATCTAACATGCACCTCACAATCAAGATACCAGATTTCATATTTAAACCCTCAGAAAATCATGCAGGTACGCATCTCGAAGCATTAAAAGCATCATCTGTAGGGTTATGCTCTAAGGTGTCATTATTGAAATCAATAACAATTGGGACAGCAAAGAGTGAACCAGGAAAACTAACCTATGGATTCATCGATGTCATGAATTTACCAACCGGCACATCTGACAAAATACCTGTAATGATTGCGCAGGGAAAAGAAGATGGTCCAACTTTCTTTATTTCTGCAAACATTCACGGAAACGAACTTACTGGTGTGGCAGTAGTACATGATGTAGTTAACGAAGATTTGGTTAAAGAGTTGAAAGGTACAGTAGTAGCTATTCCAACTTTGAATCCTACTGCACTTCGGTTATACCAGAGATATCCAGAATACCAGGATGAAGATCCTAATCGTCAATTTCCAGAAGGCCCATTCGCCAAACCCGAAGAGGACGATGAAGATAAGAAATTTCTAAAACCCTACGAACAGGTCGCTAAGATTCTCTACTCGATATTCGAGCAGTATGCAGATTACTATTTGGACCTTCATAATCATTCTCTTAGGTCTGTACCGTATTCCATTATGGATCGCATCTTTTATGAAAATGAAGATGGAATTGAAGAAGCAAAGATACTTGCAGAGAAGCAATTAGGGATGATAGAAGCTTATGGCGCAGGAGCTATGATTACTGCAGATTTTCCACCTAAGAAATACATCAATCTAAAATATCACAGGTCACTCTCGGGTGCAGTTTTGAACTCACTAAGAATCCCAGCATTCACAGTTGAACTGGGAAGCAATAGTGTTCTGTATCCAGAGATTATCGCAGGCTCTGTAAAAGCAACAAGAAACGTTCTCAGATGGGCAGGAATGTTGGACTCTCCAAAGGAAGAGATTACAGAATTTTCTGTACCAGTTCCAGAATATCGACTAAGACGAATTGAACATCCGCGAGCTAATGATTCAGGAATTGTTAGACTATTAGTAGGACCCGGTGAGAAAGTGAAGAAAGGTCAGTCAATTGCGGCAATCACAGATATTCATGGTAGACCTCTTGGTGAAGGTGTCATCAGAACTGAGCATGATGGGTACATGATTGCGTTACGAGATGAAATGACGATCTATCCAAATCAGGGTGTAGCCGAGATGGGAATTGAAGACAAGGACGAAATCCTTGCCCCAATGCCACCTAAGTAGTTCTACCCACCAGACATGAATATCATTTTAGAAACAGCTTCACGAAGATCATCCTCTGAAAGGAATCCTGAGAGCTGATCCATTCCCATTTGGACTGTAGGTAGTGCTGGTAGATTTTCCTCTGCCATCATCGATTCGGGGTCATCAACATTGATGACCTGAATTGTGGATGTACTAATTCCAAGTTCATTTAGAACACCTGTGAGAGTTGCTAATACCGGACCACAGAAAATGCAATGGTTCGATTTGTAGTACATGATTGGGGGTAGCTGAAGAATTTCCTTCCATAGTGGGAGCAAGATTACGAATTTGCTACCCTTGGATGAATCCTTGGATACCCGATCTTCAACCCAAATTCTTCCTCCTAAATCTGAGATATAGCGGTCAACAAGAGTCAGACCGAGACCCTTACCTTCGAGTTGATCATCAGTACTTCCTTCTCTTCTGAATATCTGTGACTTTTGAGCATCAGGGATGCCTGGACCAAAGTCTAAGAATTCTATACGAAGCATATCATCAGATTCAGTCATCTCTGCATTAATCTCTAGTTTGACTTTATCACTGATATCAGAACGTCCACTAAAGTGAATGATATTGAAGAAAATATACCACATGAAGGCATGTCCATTCACTTCGTAGGATATGTCTGCAATGTTAGATTTCACATCGATGGTCTTCCATTCAAAATCTCTAGTAGCTTCACGTATTGCTTTGTTGAAATGAGGTAGTAACTTGGTCTTTGTCTTCACAGGAGGTTCATGGTCAAGTGAAATTAAAACACCCATGTTTGCAATCATTCTAGCTGCATTTCGAAGGCTCCAAGATGTTTCGCTTAGAAGGACTCGCAAACGTTCAGGAAGTTCTACAGATATGCTGAGGTCTTCGAGAGCGAATAGAACGTTTTGATTTGTCATATTCAAATCACTTGTCATAACTTCCATGTACAAGTTAGCACGCTCACTCTCAGCTCTGAGTTTTTGTTCCATTGTACGGCGAAGAGTGATGTCGACAGCAGTGAATCCAATACTTACGGGTTTATCAGTACCAGAGTCCAATGCTCTAGATGAGGCACTGATCCAGATTGTCTTTTCATCCCCACAGAACATCTCCATCTCTAGACCCTTAACACTTTTTCCACGCAGAACCTCTCGTACAATTTCTACTGCCGGGTCATACCCTGGTTTTGGTTCCGGAAGATATTGAGAGATTGGTTTTCCAATTAGTTCTTCAGCACCACAACCAAGAAGCTCTTCAGCTGCGGCATTCACCTGTTCAATGGCACCTTCTTTGTTTAGCATGAAGTACGCTACAGGAGACATATCATAAAGCGCAGCGAATCGGTTTTCAAGCTCAGTAACTGTGGTTTCAAGAGCAACCTGTGCAGATACATTTCGTACACACGCAAGAACTGCTGGAGCACCGTCAAATGTGACGGCAGTCGGTTTTAATTCTACATGAACTATCTGTCCATTCTTCGAAATAAATCGGGTTGGAAACTGTGATAGAATCTCACCAGAATGAAGTTTCTCAAAGAGTTCACTTTCTCTCTTTCGAGATTGAGGTTCAACAACATCCTCAAATGCAATATCAATCACATCATCATTGGGGTAGCCCAACATATCAGAAAAAACCTCGTTAGCCATAACGATGTCTTCGTCCTGAAGGACAATCATCCCATCATGAACTACGTCCATAAACTTCTGAATCCACTGAGTATCTTGAGTTGCATCTGACATTGTCAACGCCTCGCTTACTTTCAAGTACATGGTTATTGATAAAGAATTGTAGCTAGTCACCAATCCAAAAAATGGAAAACATTGACCAGAATATCTGACCGCAAATACACAAATCACAATGACGTGGAATCAGCTCGATTCTTTGGTATCTTAATGTACCACAGAATAATCATGAGTAAAATGGAACTTGCTAGAGCAATAGTTCCAGCAATACCGTAAACGAACCGAAGACTACCAGATAATTCCCAAATCAAAGCTCCAACTAATTGTGCAGTCATCCCAACAATCCCCACCATCAGATCATAGGTCCCTAATGCTCGTCCTTTGGTTTCCTCAGATACAATTAGCACAATTATACTTCTTTCAGCTCCGATGTAAAACACGAATGGAATAGCCCATATGAAGTTCAACAGATACATCATCACTGCGCCGCTTCCCAAACTAAACCATAAGAATACCAGCCCATTTCCAACCGTGCCAGCAACCATCGCGGCCTTCAGATTTCTGTCAGTTACCATGCTTGCGGGATACATAATGATTGCAGCAGTAACTGAAAATAGACTCCAAGTCAATCCGTAAGTTATCTTATCTACACCCCAAGGGCCAACGCTAATATTTCCGACAAGTGGAATTGACATCATCCATGAAAATGTAAAACCAATCATTGCGAGAGCAAATAACCAGTATGACCTTCCTAAATTGCGTACCGCTATCTTTGGACCAGCACGAGCTTTCTCAATGATTTCGGTTCCCAAAGATTCTCTTACGAGTCCAATAGCCACCAAGAATGTAACTATGGCCATTACTGCACCGATTAGATGAAGGTCACCTGATTGGTAACCCAAACCAAAGAGTAAGGAACCTGTTAAAGGACCAAGCCCATCGACAAACCATAATGGCATCATGACCATCATAAGGCGTCTTGCAGGATTGGATCCTTCATCTGAAGCAATCTCATCTGCAGGAATTGCTCGAGCCATCAATCTGGATGTACTCATTCCGAACCAAACAAGTCCGTATTGAATTGGGATAAATGGCCAAATGGGAAAATAGGATAGTGTTAGCAGACCAATTGATACTGGAATGAAACCGAGAGCGATTGTCCACCGTCGACCAATGAAATCTGCAATATACCCAGAAAAGACACTAGCAATGAGACCAGTAAAAGTTGCAGTTGAGAATATCACACCCATCTGCCAGGGATCTAAGAAGCCCTCAAGGAAGACGCTGAACTCCCATCTCCATAGTGCAGTAGAAAATTGGGCAATAGCAAGAACAGCTGCTAATCTCCAGAGATTGGAACTGAGACCAAGGAACCCAGGTTTTGCCCGAGCAGCTTTCTTGGTTTTTTCCAATTTTTCTGAATCATGTCCGTCTTCCATGGAGTGACCTCAAGTTAAGAGAACAGAGAGTATCCTACTTATTTTACTGTCGATTCCTACAATAATAATTCACTAAGGGATAACAATAAACGGGGGATTGCACAGACAAACCTCCTGAATTCGCGAGTGGATGCACAGATTTGACCGAAGCTAGTATCAAAGAAATATTCGACCGAATTTCAAAGATCAAATCAGCTGGTGTCATCGAACGGTATGGATTCACTGAATTCCTTACTTTTACCAAAGAAGTACGAAATAGTGTCAGTGATGAAATCTGGTTAGAAGTTGGTTGGGACATCCTTGAAGGAATGGGTCTGGAAGAGCTCTATGGATGTGACTATGATATTTTGACAGCTTTGGAAAATATCCCAGAAGGATCAGACCTGATTGATATCCAGAGTTTTCTAAGACATACACTTGTAGAAACTCTATTGGAGCAATTTGATTCAGGCGGAACAACTGTGCTTCTAGACATTGGGAAGATGCTTGAAACTCCGGCAGCAGTACTCATCCCGAGAATCGTTGAACTTCGAAAGAAAGAGATAGAGAATATGGTTGTTCCAATTGTCGGTAAGAAGTTAGCAGTCTTTGATGTGTACATGAATGAGGTAGGAATTACTACAGATCCAAAGAACTCGGTGCATCTTGATGATCTCTGGAAGTCAGCCTACGGAGTTCAAGTGCTAACTGCTTTGGACTTTGGTTTGAGGACTGACCTAGATGGACTTCGTAAGATCGAAGTCGTAATGAACCGAATAGGAATGAGCTTGAAAACTGAGATTGTTACAAAACCCACCGTCAACCCAACACCTAAGATGTCTGATGCTATGAATTCAATCCTCACGATGAGATCGATGGGGAAACCGAAGAAATCACGGAAGAAGAAATCTAGTAGTTAGACTTCATTCGATTATGAGTTCCGAAAGTTCACGAGGATATTTGGTAGTCACCTCTATTCCATCATCAGTTACTACAAAGGTGTCACTGTGACGAAATCCACCCAATCCCTGTTCATAGATTCCGGGTTCACAGGAAAAGATCATTCCAGGCTGAAGCACATCTTCAGACCCAATATCGAGGAACGGTCGCTCATGACCTTCCATTCCCAGGGCATGGCCAGTATGATGTCGAACGAGATGAAAGACATCCTTAGCTTTGAATGCATCTCTTGCAGCTTTGTCAACATCCGCACATTTGACACCGGGACCCGCAGCTTCTAGAGCAGCATCCTGTGCGGCCATCATTGCATTGTACAATTCTGTTTGCCTGGCAGATGGTTCACCCATGAACATAGTTCGCTCCAATTCTGAATGAATGCCATAGACATCTGAAGACGCACCCGTTACCAGCGTATCTCCTTTGTTGAAAACAAGTCCTCTTGAGAGAGCATGCGGGAAGTATGAGTTTGGACCTATTTGACCTCGATAGAGAGCAATAGCAGGGAACATCGAGAATCCAGTGGGTCGATAAGCATCACCTAATTCTTGGACCATGTCTTGAGACCCTTGTGTGCTTGCTCGAATTGTCACATCAATTTCGTTTGCGCCAACTTCCGTATACTCTTGGAGATACTTGTGAGCTCTATCAGCCCATTTGGATGACTCTCTCATCATCTCTATTTCTTCTGGTTCCTTGATTACACGCATATCCATGATCATGTCTGATAGCAACGTGAACTTCAGGCCAGTGACATCCTCGAAGCTAGGACCCTTGTACCCCCAATATCCAGAGCATCCTCCACCCTCCGAAGCAACCTTGTTTGGTTGAATCTTAAGATCATTCATGAGATTATCAGCCAAGTGATACATTGGATGCTTCTTGTCAGGATATTCAAAATAAGAGAAGATCTGTGAGACAAATGGAACCTGATCCTCAATGTGATCAACTTCCAATGATGGTACAAAGAAGTTCACTTCACCTCGGTGAAGAATGAGTATGATTGGTCGTTCCGTTGGGATGAATGACAGCCCTGTGAGATAGAATATATTCTTTGAATTTAAGACAAGAAAGGTTTCGATATCATCCTGATTCAACTGTTCTTCAATTCGTTCAATTCGTTTCTTATGATGCTCAGGTGTTAGAAATGTACAGCCCATTCAAGTCACTCTCCTATTGTATAAACTCAAAGAATCAACTCTCAAATAAAAGCTCCTCAAGATGTGTCACGGTCGGTGGATCGACAACAGTTGCAGTATAATAGATCAAAGGACTAAGAGAATTTACACCCGGAATCTTCCTCAACTCTTTGACTATCTTCTCCATGTCAAAAAGATGTTCGACCATGAAGACACAAAACATTACTGGTTCAACAGCGGATATATGCGAATAGAAGAACTCGAGATTGTAGCTTTTGCGTATACGTTTCTCAATTTCTTCGAAAGATGTCTTTCGGGCGTCATATTCAATCTTGGCAAGGAATGCCATACTTTCACCTGCGTTGGGATTCCATGTAAAATCAAAAATGAAAGCGTTACTCTCCATCAGTTGGTCAACAATTTTTCGGACACGCCTAGCTGTCAGTCCAGATTCGCTTGCGATTTGTGCAATAGACATACGAGGATCTTTCACGAGAGACCTCAACACACGCTTCTGAAGACTACCGAGTTCTATCTTGGTCCCAGAGTCTGAGATAGTTGGATGAATTCTGGCTTCTTCGACTCCATCTAATTGTCGAAGGAATGAACTTAGTTCAAACAATCCTTCAGAACCGCTGTAGACAGCATGAAGAGCATAGTTCCCATCAGTCAGAGGAAGAATGACGAAAATCTCTGGTTTGTCAAAGAACTGCTTGAACAGATACTCTGAATCATGATCTTCTTTGGTATCTACCTCAACAAAGGAATATTCACTATCAATCATTGCGGGCATAAGGGATATTGACCATTCAACAATCACACCCTGTTCAATCAGACGCTCGATTCGCTTTCGAATTGCAGTGGCTGAAACATCTATTTTGTTTGCCAGGTACTGGTATGACACCCTACAATTACTGTAGAGTTCCTTCCAGAGAGCCTTATCTATCTCATCCAATTCTAACAACCACTCGAATATTCCCTAGTTTGATTATCTTGTATATTGACTATAAAAATTGAATGTGAAAAAGAAAAATTGTGACGGGCAGTCCAAGAAGGATACCCGACACAGTAACTTGTGAAGTTTAATTCTATGAACTAGTATCTACGACGTCTGTCGCCGCCACCGCCGCCGCGATCTCTTCCGCCATATCCGCCGCCGCCACCGCCGTA
>JAEOSL010000041.1 GCA_016840385.1 Candidatus Thorarchaeota archaeon
TCAAAGAGTGTGGCATGTTTCAGAAGTATCCCGAGTTAATGGATGCATTGAGTTTACATGGTGATAATACGAAAGCATGGGTTCTCGATGCATAGATTCCAATCATAAAAGCTAAGCTGTGTCATGTAAGTTCAGTTCTATAATTTGGACTGCCTGTGGTGAAAGATGCGGATCCTCTATAGGGATTGGAACCAAGTTCCTACCAGTAACCATACTGCCCGAATTTATTCAGCTCATTATCCCACTTATACACATAGAAAGTGTTTCTATGAGGTTTCTCCATGAGTACTCCAATCTCTGCTTGTCCATCATCATTGAAGTCATCAACGACAAGATCCAAGGCACTATTACCCATTCGAAACGGGAAAAGTTCAGTGGGATGATACCACACTCTATATCTAGGAAACCATGTGATGAATCGAACCACGTTACAATAAGGACCTTCTGCTAAGTATGCAATATTACATTGTACAGAATCATAGACATGTCCATGATGCAGTTTAGAAATTCTTGACTGAAGGTCAACCTTATTTGAATGAATGGAATGACTGATAATATTCATTCCTGAATCGAAATGCAAGTCAATGAGTACCAAGTCATCCTCGCCTATATGCACCACAATTTCATCTTGACGGTCTCCATCAAAATCTCCCACAAGCATATCATTAACTGGGGCAAGAAAGGGGGATGACTTACAGAGGATGATGTGGGTATTGGAGAGATTGTCTAACTCTAAATTCCTAAAATCTCCTGTTGGACCATCCCATTGTAGTATTGAAGCTGTGAGGTATCTTCCAGGCGCTAGATAGACTGTTGGAGTATCTGGTTGTAAAGGACCGGGTTGGAAACCTGGATTTGGTTGTAGATTCGGTAGACGCTCATTTATTCTACCAGTTGCATCTATCTCTCCTATGATGACCAGCCAATCAAAGTCTTGACCGTTATGTTTTAGCTTAGCAACATGAAGCAACCTCTCTTGGATAATGGACCCACTAATTGATTGTCGAATTTCAGGTGAAGACACAGATGGAGTAGTAGTTGAATTTGTGCTCCATCTGTCTGTAGCAGAATCATACTTCGCAACAACAATATGATTTCCTTGATGTATCACGATACAATCATTACTATCATTGATTCGAGCGGATAAGACCTGAACTATCTCATCATCTAGTGGAGTCTTGTATTGTGATAGGGGATAATCTCCAGAATCAAACACAGCTCCTAAAGATGTCCATTCTCCATTCTCTAGATACTTTTCGATTTTAAAGGAGTTGAGTGCCTCGCTGTTGAAAGGCGACACCCACTGCAGGGCCAATTCATCCTTACCATCACCATTGAAATCACCAATAGCAAGATGTTTTCCCATTGGTGTTACAGAATTCAGAACTATCTCATGTCTAACATACTCAGAATTCAAACGTTGATGTTGCCAGTAGACTCCATCATACGGACCGTTCATATCCCAAGTTTCCTGAAGGCTCCAGAACATTCCACTTATTGCGTTTGGGTGAGAGAAATAAGGAACGTTATGGTGAGGTGGGAACCTTGTCTGAATCAAAACGCAAGACTTGTTTCTGAGATATTTGATTCTTCTCACCTGTACTATTCCCTCGAAATCTTTCCTTGCACTCTTAACTGCCAAGAATGCGTCTAGAAATCCATAACCATATCGTGGGTGCCAACCTTCTTCATTTTCACCAAGCTGATGATTTCTTGTCTTCCGTGTTGTAAGGCGCAGGATGTTCATCACATCCTCAGCTCTGAGTGCGTTAGACCCCACTTCGTGCATGATTGAAACAACTCCAGATATCACCGCTGCCGCACACGAACTATCGCCCCCTCTCCCTAATCGAAGAGTCCGACCATTAGGATATAGTGTATTTCCTGGTCGGAGGTACAAAGGAACTGTCCCAGCATCAACAAGTATATCCAGGTACAATCCCCAAGATTGAGTATTCACGTCATTATCAAATTCTCCGCTTCCTACTGCAAACGAATTCTCTAATGTGGCGAGTCTTGTCAATGTGCCTAATGCATCATTATTTCCAGCACTACAGGAAAAGACTATGCCAGATCCTTGATTACCATTTCGCGCTATAAATTCCAAGAAACTAGCAGTACCTGAGCTGTCAAAAACGTTATCAGCTGGAGCAATGCTAAAATTCGCTGCTCTAATATCCTTACTACATGATAGAATGAATAAATGCATTAGTGATGTTATCCACATTCTAGTATAGTGAGTAGCTAGCTCTGGGTAAAAGAACCAATCACCATTCTCCTCGTAGGCAAACTGTTTCAGGAATTCCCAGGAATCAGAACGAAATGGGATAATCTTTGTCCCTGGTGCGACTGTATAATAATTCAAATTGTTCAGATTGTTCGTGAAAACAACTCCACCAATAATTCCAGCCATTTGAGAACCATGTGTGTAATGTCCGTTATCCAAATCGATATCAAGCGGATCCGGTGGAGACCTTGGGTCATTATCTTGGTCAGTAGCATCATAACCTGATAAATCAAAGATTATTCCCTCATGATCAAAGAAATTACCTTCAAAAACTGAAACTGTCTGTCTTGATGCTATAAAAATATCTTCCAGACCACTCAAGTCATCCATCATTGACCTGTTGATGAGGCGCCAAGCACGATCTATATGGTTCTTGTACGTTATTTGATGCATGGTTGGACTAGGTGGAAATACCTGAAGTGGTTTGGTTCTCACATTCTTTCCTATTACGTGAAAATCTGGAATTGCATTTTTCACTTTGGGGTTGGACGAGATTTCAAGTAGTGTATCTGAAATCCTGTCAATCATTCCCTTTGGCAGTGTCATTCTAGCGAATGGCACAATGGTCCGTTTCTTCTCATCATCCACCTCATCTACTTTCTTTGACTCAATTTCCCCTACTATCTCAAATAGACTTGGTTTCTCTATCTCTCTAATCCTATCTCCACTCTTTTGTTTGATCGTCAGGTCTTGACCCACATCGAGACTTTCATGTGCAAATTTTGAGAGGATTTCTCTTCGTTCAATTTCACTGACATCACCCTCAAATAGTACAAAGATCTCTCCAGTTGGAAATATGAAGCAATCATCTTCAAGGGCATATCCCCAGATGACAGACAAATCAGAATTGTTTGAGATACTTCTTTCTAAATTATCAGCATCTTTTACTCGTACCTCACTTGCATAAGATGGACCTTTTTGTCTTAGAAACAGAATCTTAGAGCGACTGGAGTAGTACTCGTACCAACTCTCAACCTGAGGTTTTATCTTCCTTCTAAGAGTTTCATATTCGTCTTTTGTTATCTCTATTACTGCTACCTCTTTTGTGAAGTTACGAAGGTCATAATGTTCTTGTGGCAAATCAGTATCCCTCCATATATCAAAAATAATCTATTGATTAGCTCATTAATAAATTATAGCTAGCGCCCAAATTCTTTCAGTTGAACTCAAGATAATCAAATATAGATTCAATTTGATTTTGGACTATTTCATTTTCAGAAAATATGTCCTTTTCAATCCCTATTGGCATTATACTCTCATGGACATATTGTGCAAAACGAAAGTACCAAACATCGGCACAAAGTGTTTAGGGAAAAAAAGGATTGTAGGAGAATCACATGATGTCTAATTGCCCAGCTGGTAGAAGCTGTTCATCGTGTCCATATGAACCGATGTGTAGTGGTTGTCTAGAAGCTAGGTGTGTTCATGTTAGAGAGAAGAATTCATCAGTTGACCACTCAAAAGCGAAATGCTCTTTTTGTGAAATGAAACGAATTGATGACTCATGCCCAACCACAAATCCTCCACCCCCAAAAGAACTTACACTGATGGGACCATGGGTTTTAGAGCAGACTTTAGGTGAGTGGAAAATAAATCTGGATGAAGTGACTAAACAGCCAGAGGAACCAGATTGGCCACTCCTGATTCCTGAAGTGTCAGATATCACAGAGACCACGTCACGATTAGGTGTCTGGCGTGATGAGGGAGATTGGAAGTTCCGAAAGTGGAACCCTATTGCATGGGACATGACTGGATACCTCTTCGATAATATTCAAGGAGCTCCTTGGGTTCGGGACCCAGAGGTCCTTCAAGAGGAAGATTGGCGATTCATTCTTGGACCTGAAGAGAACTGGATAACCAATATTCTGATGGTTGACCGTCTTCCAGATAGATTGGCAATGCAGACTCCACCCACAGCAATCATGATTGCGTATCTGAATCGAATGTGGGCATATCACTGGAAGATGCTCACAAAAGATTCTCCTAGATTATGGATGCTCACACATGGATATCCAAGCTATATCGACTGGCCTCCAGCATGGCACTGGAATCTTGGAATGCGAATGTTATCCAGTTTAGCTGCGTACATCGGCTCACAGGGGTATGAAATGATGGGCTATCCTGAGGGGGTTTGGTATCCAGATATGAGTAAGAAAACGGACCAATATCATCGACTTCCTCATGCTATTGCTAAGGGTGGTGAACGACTTCTCTGGGATCCAGATGTCAACTATTATGGTGCAAGAGAAGTAGACTGGACACGATTTCCAGGAATCATACCATTTGTTCCCGGAGCAGATACAAATCAACTTTCATGGTTTACGAAGCAGATTGTGAAAATGGGATATACTACTGTCGCAATTGATGCAGTGAACTCGATAGCTCATGAGAACTTCAAGGGTCTTCCTGAAGCAGTTGCCGCGGTGAGGGGTGCTGGTGCTAAGTACGTTATTGTATACGGACCTTGGCCACTTCACCCTCCGTCAAGAGATGTTCCTATTCACAATGTATCTTACATTCCTACTGCATTACACATGGACATGACAAACACACCTGCTAGATTCTGGAGAAAGAAGAAGGAAACAAAGTCCGGAGAGAAAAGACGGTGGCGTAAACTTCCCAACTATCGATGGGTCAATCTCTCCGAAGTGATTTACAATGAGGATGCTGAAATCTGCACATGTCCAGCCTGTCAAGCTGCGCGAATTAAGGAGGTTGATCCACGAAGTATCTGGCGTTGGGGGCATATGTTGAATGCGGGAGATGAATGGGAGCAGCGGATGATGAAACGGAGAAGTAAGACGTTTGAGCCTGGAGTCCCGGAGAAGAACATCCGATTGTGGTATCAAGGTCCATCATATACAGTCTTTCGGAAATGCCTGCATTACCCTCCAGAAATCCAGTGGAGGGGGATTGATGATATTGTGAACTCAATTGAGTTTTTGGATACAAAGATGGAGTTCACATTTCCGGATGGAGAAAGGGTGGGAGTCAACAAGATTCGCTGGACTTGGTTTCCTGAAGGGCACACTTGGGAATGGGAGTTTCCGTTTCTAGGTTAAGCTGAACAATTCCGAAAGATCTACTAATATCCCCTTCTTTTTGGTTGGGGTTCATCTTGCAAGAATGAAAGAACACACATAATCACACAAAGCATCGCTATCAGAGGAATACCAAGAGTGTATGAGATGTCAATAGGTATTGATGAATAGATAACAAATGAGATAGCAGGTGCAGCAATAAATGAAACAACGATAAGAAAACCAAGACAAACTTTGGGATTCCAATCAGCTGTCTCAACCAATATGACACCAATGGCTGTAACAACTAGTCCAGCAATGGTTCCTATGATTGGAGCGAACACAATTTGGAAACCAATACCTGTGGCAAAAAAGAATCCAGTGACAAGTGCACCCAAGAATATTCCCATTTGTTCGAAATGCTTCATGATACCCATAAGCAACAAGGCAGGTAAGAGAAGTATATACGTTGGGAAATAAACCGCATATGATAACACAGGTGATTCAGAATGTAATAATATTACGCCAAGGGTTAGGATTACACTTGATAATACAAGTAAAAGATTCGACACCTTATATTGCATTTCAAAAATCAGAGCTGAGATGAATATCCCAAGACCAACCCACATGAATATCCAATAGATTGATGGGCTAAAAAAGAATGGTATAATCAAAGCAGCAAACCCAAAGATACAAAGGAAACTCCATGGAAAATGGAAACCTAATCTATGCGTACTCATTACATCGTCGCCTCTATTATTTATGAGCTAGCGTATGATATAAAGATATTCGAATTCCAATCCGTTGAAACATTTGCCTTACTGAAATATCTGAAAAATTGATTTTTGCGATAACAAAAGGGTAGTCACACATATCTGCAGGATGATGTATTAAAAATTCAAATCTTGAATTTTGATTCCCGAAGAAATTCCAGAAGATTGATACATTTCACACCGAGTGCGTTGCAGACACGAGGAATTGTAACTTTATCGGGATTGAGTTTCTCTTCAGTAACAACTGTTAGGTCATTCACTGAAGCCAAAGCTATAACAAATGGATCCGCCTTGTTTGATGTCGAATGGGGAATAACCCAACCGGGAAAACGATGGTTTACAATATCATCAACAATTCGATCTTGCGCAGAATCGGTAGATTGGAATACTTTCCTACGTCTATCTTTAAGAAATTCATGTATTTCATCTTGAATTGGTCTGATTTCATCGTAGACATATATCGTTGCAACAATTACATCGTTGTCTATTTGACTACTAATCCAATCCCATACTGAAGGAAAAATATCTAGTGGATAAATATGATTCAAATCAATGAAAGAACATGTATCGAAACTATATTCCATTGACTTGCCACTACCTCTTATCAAAAACCAACTGCTCCAGTTGAGGCAGATGTCTAAGTTTCATTCCAAGCATCTTTGACAATTCACTCTTAGTTATTGCCTTATTCTCGAAAGCATTCAGAATTAGTTTAGTGTACGTTGAACCTTCTTTCCTCAAAATTCGCTCATGACCCCGTTCACCAAACCCTTTCGGTTTTCTATCCTCCCTTTCCTTCTTCCATTCACTCCGCTTATATCCATAATAAATCGATGATGTAAGATTTAGAATCAACAATCTTCGCAGAATAACTTCCCTACTTACACCAAAGAATGATGACAGTGTGTGAAGCTCTTTCTCGTTCCATTCTTCTTTAGGTTCCCCTATTTTCTCCTTTATCATAGAAAGAAGTTTTTCTCTTGGTACCAGAGCTGCACCTGCAACATGATTGCAAAAGACCTCATCATTGTGTGAATCGTTACGGAATCTGACTTCACACATGGTTGATTTACCAAGCATAATGTGACAGAATTCATGAAGCAGGGAAAACGCACGTGCTTCTGGAGGATCTTTCCGATTTACTGCAATTACAGGATAAGGTTTCTCTGCAATAGACAAACCCCGCATTTCATGAATAGGCACACTTGTAGCCTGAAAGACTAATATTCCCCTTGATTCAACTGTATGTCGCCAGAAATTGAAGGATTTGTAAGAGTCTATCTTTTTAATAGGGTATTCTTTCGAAACACCGAGAATATTCCGTAGGACCATCCCAACCTCTTCAGGATCTTGATGTAGGTTTAAACTGCCAATGAAATTCCATTCAAAATCTGCACCATATGATGAAAGTTCCATTGCATACCCACGTTTTTCGTAGATTCTTCTAACCTCAAGACGAAGTTCTGGTGATATTGGTTCATCTTCATTTTCCGGCAATCGTCTAAAAACTGGCATTTTGAGAGATTCCGGTACATCCTGAAAGTAGAATAATGCGGGAGGACGATTGTAAATTCTTGCTGCACTTCGTAACTTTGCAATAGTAAGAAATTTAGTTCCAGCTTCACACGAAGTTAAGTCAAATGCAGTAATCCCAATTTTGTGTGCTGCGAGATCAAGGTCAAACCCAGCTTCCTCTCGACACCATCTAAGAATTCGTGGGTTTATTTGAGGAAGATAGCCTTTACTCATTTTTAAACATCCTAAGAAGAGAATGCTATGGCAGAATGAAACGAAATGACTCAAATCTCTTTCTCTGGTTGTTAAAATTTGGATTTTCGAAGATCTCCTTGAATTCTCCCTTCTCAGTATTGATGATTTAACAACCTAGTTAAACTCCTTTCAAGTTTACGAGAACAAAAGGTACTATCCATACTCCGATGTAAAGACCTCGGAGTAAAAGTGCATGTCAGGTGGGAGTTCTAAGTCAGACCCATATCATCAGAAAGACCCACCTAAGAGAAGCAAGGCAAATGATGACGAACTTCTTCCCAAGTCGTATAGAGGTGCTGTGAAACCAAAGCGAATTGACATCCTACCTAATGGTCAAAAGAGATTCGTCTATGATTGCAAGCATTGTGGAAAAGAGAGATCTTTCGAGAAGAGGAAGACTGCAAAGAATGCGTTTTGTGATAGGAAGTGTTCTCACGAATGGCAGAAGTATGGAAGACCACCTCCAGTATTCTCTAAAGAAGCAAGGAAGAAAATATCAGATACACATAGAGGATTATGGGCGGACCCTGAACATAGAGCTAAACGGATGGCGGCTCATAAAAAAGCCACACAAACTCCAGAGTATCTTGCAAAACTCAAGAAATCTGCAAAAGAAGTTGCTTCACGGCCAGATTGGAGAGAAAAACAATCAAAAGCTCGCAAAGGTAAGAAGAGACCTCCAGAAGTAGGAAGGAATATCTCAGCTGCTAAGATGGGGCATCCGGTTTCTGATGAAACACGAAAGAAACTTGCTGAAGCGAATAGTGGTGAGAATTCATTTTTCTGGAAAGGAGGAATATCCGGTGAGAAAGCCAAGTTCTATGCAAGTTGGGAATGGGGGAAACAAAAGGAGAGAACAAAAGCGCGGGATGATAATACATGTCAGGGTTGTGGTTGGAATGAAGAAGAGGTGAAAGCAGTTGACCAAACTCTGAATAGTCATCATGTGATTCCTCTAGAAGATTATGATGGGGAGTGGAAGAGTTATCCCGATGACAAGATTGCTACTGTGTGTGATACATGTCATGGAACTTCTGAATATCAAGATGGAGATGAAAAATTGCCAGTCAATGGACGTGGTGAAGATGCACGATTAGATAGACTGTCCAACCCGAAGAGTGAGCAGTCAACTCTTGATGAGTTTTAGCAAATGCAATCTACAGAGTGTATCTATGTCTATCCAAGAACTCCTGTTTTTTAGCAGGATTGAAGCTGCTCAAACTTTGTAGATAACCGGTAATCCTACTAAAAATCTCCACACCAACATGTCCACATCTTGGACAGGGTACACGAGTAAGATCATCAACAGATGAGAATGAAACTCTCTTCCAGTCAATACCAGCCTGAAAGTTGCACTCACCGCACTGCATGACATCTTTTGTGTAGCTCCAATACGATGACAACGTCGATGTAGCAATCTTCTTTGTCAATTCCCACAGAGCATCAGGGTCGGGATTAGCCTCTCCAAGGTACACATGAGTCAATGCACCACCATCCATCCAGGGGTGGAACATTCCCTCAGTCTTTATCCTGTTACTCAATGGTAGGTTAGCACTTACATCGAGTGTGGTACTGTTAGTGTAGTAAACGTGAGGCGCATCGCCCTTGAGGTACTTTCTCATTCCAGGATATGCTTTGTAGTCTTTCACTGCAAGTCGACCAGCTGCACTCTCTGCAGGGGTACGAGTAACACCAAAGTGAAGTCCTGTTTCTTCTTCGAACTCAGCCGCCATTGCCTTAAGATGCTTGAGAACTTTGATACCGAATCGGGTGCCCTCTTGTTCATGAAGTTGGTACCCAGTAAGAACCTGAGCCATCTCATCAAAACCAACAGTTCCCAGAAGGAATTGACGCTTGCTCATATCGATGAGAGGGTCTCCATTAGGTTTGGGTTGAGTGTAAAACGGAACACTTCCACTTGCAATCAAACGATCCATGAGTCGCTTCTTTTCGAGGATGACTTCCTTGGACATCTCAACGTAAGCATCGAGCTTCTCGAAGAATTTGTCCTCATCTGCTCTGCCTATGTAAGCAGCCCGACCAAAGTTGGGGGTTACCATCTGACTGGCACCAAATACCATATTGCCTGATAGGAACTCTTCCAATTCTTCATCACTGCTTGCAGTCCACAGGTGTGAGCAGCAACTGCTACAACCAGCTTCGATTGATGAACGCCAGTTCAGGTAGTTCTCAAAATAGGGAGAACCGTGCTTGGCAGTGAGTTCTGCAACAAGCCTCCAAGACTCGTCGTTCTCTGGTCCCATGAACTCCTTTCGTAGGACAATGTTTGGTTTTGGAAAGCCGAATCCCTTGCCCTTTGAGTCACCTTCAATCATGACTTCCATAAAGGCATTGAAGAACATACGAGCTTCGTCTTCATAATCGCCATAGGTGACCTCTGTTTCCTTACCGCCGGGTAGGACAGCTGGAACATTCTTCATGATATTGGGAATGCCAGGTGTAAGGTCGACACTACTGAATATGACTTGACCACCACGGGCAACATATTGTTGAGTAAGTGTGAAGATCAACTGCTGTGCAGATTGCTTGATCTTCTTGTAGGAAAGCCCTTTCATGAAAGGAGCAAGAAATGTGTTGAAGTAGAAATAGCCTTGGCCGCCAGCAAAGGAGCTCTGAGCTGCAGCTAGCCATATGGCTGCGTGGTTCATTGCTACTGCAAGGTGCTGAGCGGGACCGGCTGCACTAGAGTGCATACCTCCGAGACCGTCTGGTGCGATACCAAGTTTGAGAACCTGTCGCATATCCCAGGTTGCACAGTAATCACGAGTACTGAAGTACTCTCGGTCCTTGATGTAGATATCACCCCTAAGGTGAGCATCTGCAAGGTGAGGTGGGATTGACAGGTAGGTGTGCTGTTCCATCACCTGGTCATGTACGAGCTTGGCAATGGTTTCAGGGTTTCGCATTAGATTAGCATTGGATGTGTGTGTTCCAGTATCGTGAATGAGCTTACCCAGATCGTGCATCGGGATCCCCACACGAGTATAGAGAACTCGTTCTCGTTCAAAGCCCATTTCTGCAAGAACACTGTTACACATCTCACGGATGAGGGGACCCGAGAGGAATTTGATTCCAGATGCTACGATTCGATCCATGACCCTAACAGCAACCAATTGAGCATCCACGCGAAGAAGACCTGCCTCTAGAATAAGACTGTCGATGATCTTGTTAGCATCGAAAGTTTCCATGGTGCTACTGGTTGTACGGACCTTTGGCATCTTCTTCTCTCTCATCCGAAGATCCTCTGCGTCTGTTAGCGTGCTGCGAATGTCAGTCATGCGAAATCTTGGACCTCCCTTCGTATATCATCAACATCAGGAATTTTTCCGCTATAGAGTAGCTTCATGTTACCATTATTCTCAAGTATAATAGAGGGCGTACTAGCAATGAAGATTTGATGTTCCAGTAGTAGAAACTCAAAGTCTGGGTCCATCTTCTGCAGATCCACAGTTTTCACCTGAACACTGTCTGATCCGTCGAAAGCTTCGTTAACGACAGCTTTTGCTGCTGGACAATTCACACAATTGTCTTGCGTGAACAAGTATAGAATCGGCTTCGTAGCTAGTCCTCCCGGCGTATGAATCACTAAACACACCCTCCCTGAGAGAAGGGGCAAAAGATACTTTGACGTTCTTGGAATAAAAGGATTGTCACGGTTGGAGTCGGTCTGTGGTGAAGCTCTAGCTCGTTTCTAGGGACGTGGGTTTCGTTCATAGTCCACAGGGTGAAACCATCCCCGTGCTACTTAAGGTCATACAGAAATTGGTTCGATTAACAGGGTTAATGACCTGAAATTTGCAGTTCAGAGGCAATTCCTTGAACAAGTTTCTAGTAAGGACTACCAATACATGAAACAAATCGGTATGATGTTTGGCGCGGAACATTTTCGAAATTCCGACACTATGGACAGAATATCTTGCAAGGCAAAAGCTAGAATAGGGGAGCTGCTTGAGGGAGCAATAACCCAAGAGGGATACTGAGTAATGCCTACGTATCTGAAAGCAAAGAGTCCAGAAGATGGGTGGATTCGAGTTGTTAGGAAGATTATGGATAGCGGAATGGTTCGTGTCGATGAACGGGGTAGTGAAACCAAATGGCACGACAATGTTATGATCCATATTGCTAACCCCTACGTGGATAGAGTCAGCAAGAAGTATCCCTTCAGTGAAGGTGTGCTCAAGGAAAAGTATTCTACTCAGCTGTTGAACCCGGACCGGCTTGATTTTGATTATACTTATGGTGAGAGACTTAATGCATGGGGGGATGAGGTCAATCAGATTGATTACGTGATTGAAAAACTCAAGGAAAGTCCAAATTCCAGGAGAGCAATAGCAACTACATGGGACCCTCGAAAAGATACTATTGTAGATGAAGTCCCTTGTCTGAACCATTTTGTGTTCATGGTTCGCGAAGGTCTACTGGACATGTCGGTGATGATTCGATCCAATGACATGTATGGAGCCTGGCCTGCAAATGTATACGCACTGGGTGACCTTCTCACCTATGTGTCCGAGAAGACTGGACTGAAACAGGGTACTATTACAACACTTTCTGTCAATGCCCACATCTACAAGAACGATTGGAGCAAGGCCGAAGAGGTGTAAGCTTCTTCCGTGATATTCATATAGTCCTTTAACTTGCAACCCCCCTAACGGTTTCAAGTTGTAAGTCCAAATCCAGGAGTATGATTAATGATGGATAACACTGACAAAAAGCTTGTTTCAATACTGCAAGAGGATGGTCGAACTAGTCTTTCTGAGATTGGAAAGACATTGGGGATGTCCCATGTAGCAGTTAGTAAAAGACTTGACAAACTGGTCAAATCCAACCTCATCAAGATCTCTGCAGGAATTAATTCTGAAGCAATGGATACAAAGGTCCTGTTCTTAGGATTGGAAACAGAGAGTATGGATGTTGCAGAGAAAATCCAGAAAAAGTATGCAAACTGTCCTAGAGTATTGATGTTCGCTCCAGTCACAGGTACATACAACCTCTTTGCAATGATGATTGCAGAAGACACTTGGAGTCTCGAGTCTATCCTAGGTACTTGTAGTATGAGAACTGAGCCAGGCATTCGAAAATCAGAAACATGGTTTGGTAATGCACCATTAGTTCCACAATTCCTACCACTTGATCTAGCTCCAGACCAGACAGGTACAACAAAAGCACCCTGTAAGATGGACTGTGAAACCTGCAAGAGATATGTAATGGACAAATGTGTTGGGTGTCCTAACACTAGTGCCTACAAAGGCACACTATGGGCAAAGCCCAATGTATCAAAGAAGAAACGTGGGAAGAGTAAGAGTTAACACAGCATAGCAGCACATTTTCCTTAGTGAAGCTCATGACAGAGGTATTCATACACCCGTTAGCAGTTGTTGATGAAGGAGCAGATATTGGAGATGGTACTCGCATCTGGCATTTCGCACACGTAAGAGGAACTGCAAAGATAGGTAAAGCTTGCAACATCGGCAAGGATGTATACATTGACGGTGACGTTGTAATAGGAAACAATGTGAAAATCCAGAATGGGGTTTCAGTGTACCACGGAGTAACTATTGAAGACGATGTTTTCTGCGGACCGCACATGACTTTTACTAATGATATGTATCCTCGTGCATTTGGTGACGATTTTCAAGTTTCCAAGACGTTGGTCAAGAAAGGAGCATCAATCGGGGCTCATGCGACCATTATCTGCAATACTACTCTTGGTGAGTACTGTATGATTGGGAGTGGTGCCGTCGTGACGAAAGATGTTCCAGCACATGGTCTCGTGGTTGGAAATCCAGCCAGGCTAGTAGGATACGTATGTAAATGTGGTCAACCTCTCAAGAATGAGATATCACGTGATGACAACTCCAAAAAGTTCCAGTGCTCAAAATGCAATGAAGAGATTGTCATCTCCAAAGGAAAGTAGCAATTCAAAGACAGGTGTAATTCCATTGTCCCATATCTACAAGAAGTTCGTGAAAGAACGTGCTGCAGAGTTAGTGACAGAAACAGAGAGAATAAGGAATGTCACAGTTATAGCTCATATTGATCATGGGAAAACTACGTTGACAGATTCACTAATCGCAGCGTCGGGATTACTCTCAAAAGAAGTGGCCGGTACTGCCAGACTTCTGGATTACGACCTAATTGAACAAGAACGAGGAATTACAATCAAGGCTTCTGGAATTTCAATCCTGCATTCCTTTGAGGAGCAAGAACACCTGATCAATCTCATCGATACTCCAGGACACATCGATTTTTCGAGTCATGTCACTAGAGGATTGAGATTAACTGATGGTGCAATAATTGTTATAGATGCTATCGAGGGAATAATGGTTCAGACTGAAACTGTAACCAGACAAGCAATGGATGAACTTGTGAGACCTGTGCTATTCGTAAACAAAGTAGATAGACTTCTGAGAGAGAGAAAACTAAGCGGTCGTAAGACAGCAGAGGAAATCAATAGAGTAGTTCGAGAATTTAACGCAATGCTTGGAAAATATCTTGATGATGATCTGCTGGAAGAATGGGAGGTCTCTTTCAACAAAGGGTCGCTTAGTGTTGGTTCAGCTCTGGATAAGTGGGGAATTGACATTGAAACTCTGAAGCAAAGAACTGGTGGAAGTGAAGACTCAGGAGACCTAGTAACTGCATTCGTTGAGATTCTCGAAGAAATCGAAGAAGTATACTATAGAGATGAGAAGCGAAAAGACCTGATGAACACATACCCTGTTTCAAGGGTGATTCTTGATTCAGCTGTTAGAATCATTCCGAATCCAATTATAGCACAAGAATACAGAATCCCATCAATTTGGGAAGGTGATATTGAATCCAAGGAAGGGAGGTCTCTTGTTGCTTGTGATTCTAAAGGACCTTGTATCTGTCTTGTGGGCGATGTCCAACCAGATAGACACGCCTCAACAGTTTCAGCAGTACGAGTATTCTCAGGGTCAATGGAAAGAGCAAAGCCACTCATCAATTTGAGAACAGGAGAAGAAGTGAAGTCGCTTCAGATTGGTATCTCAATGTCAAAGACAAGAGTTGACCTTCCTGCAATACCTGCTGGAAATCTTGCTTTCATTACTGGAATCAAAGACATAGCTGTTGGAGACACACTCGTTAGTGCGAAAGCTAAGGATATAGTTCCGATGACGGGATTACAATATCCTATGGAACCAGTCGTGACGTACACAGTTGAACCAAAGAACCTGTCAGAACTGGCAAATATCCCAGAGCCTATTGCGGATTATGTTAAGTCAGATCCAGCACTTGAGTTCGAAGTGAATCCAGAAACAGGTGAGATGCTTCTTTCGGGTGCAGGCGAACTTCATGTTGAGATTACTGTAGAGAAATTAACTCGAATCGGGATTGTTGTGACTCTGGGGAGACCCATGGTTCTTCTGCGAGAACAGATCACAACTAATGGAGAAACATGTACTTCCGATGCTGAAGATGTCAGTAGTTTCTCAGTGAAGGTATTAATGCCGACGAGTGAGAATCCTCCCGAGGAATTAGGTACTGTTATCGATAAGGACCCCATCGCGAATTGCTGGATCATAGATGCATCTGGGAAAATCAATCCATATGGAGAAGAGGTGGAATGGATTAGAGAAGCATTCCGAACCATGATCAAGAACGGACCAGTCAATGGAGAGAAAATGCGAAAAATATGGATCGTTATTGAGAAAGCCCAATTGAAGTACACCGCCCCTGAAACCTCTTGGAGGGAGATAACTCAACCACTTCTTGATGCAATCAGAAAGAGTGTAATGAGCGGAAATCCCACTTTGTTAGAGCCTTGGATCAAATTGGAAATCAGTGCTCCCGAAGAACACGTTGGAACATTATCTTCAATATTAGCAAAACGAAAAGGGCAAGTTCTTGAGATTAACTCGGAAAGAAGTCTTTTCAGAATTGATGCAGAAATCCCAGTTAGAGAATCCTTTGGCCTTGCAAATGAGATTCGAACCTCCACTTCGGGGTGGGCTACTTGGGGAGCTCGTGCAGGGGGATTTCGTAGCCCAAGTAATCAAAATATCAGATTTGATTGATAGAAAAATCACATTCTCAAATAGTAGCGGCGATTCATTTCAGCACCAAGAAGTGCCAAAACTCGTCTATCAATAAGAGATACTGCATCCATCATCCTCAATGCTCGATTGATATTTGAGAATACAGCATTCAAGTATGGTTGTGCTTCTACTATCTCAGATTGTTCGACCATCTGCAAGTATGAATTTGCAATTTTGACGAGACCTAGCCAGTCTTCTGTAAGAATGAATGAATATTGAGAGTCGTCTATATTGGATACTGTTCCAGAGAACTCGGATCGGTCGATATATGCAGCATATTGATTCTCCAAGGTCAAAGAGAATTTACGTAACATCTGCGCCATTGATGCAGAGGTTGCTTTGATGAATTCAACAGATTCTCCAAAGTCAGATTCAACTTCAAGTACATCATTGAACGCTAGTGCAGCTGCGTACAATCCAGAAGCCAGTTCAGAATAGTCCTTGTTATCATAGAAGGCTCTGATAGTCTGAACGAGGTAAGTTTGACCCAACCAATACTGTGCAAGTAGAGCGTCAACACGTAGCACTTCATCATCTACAGCTGGTTTAACTCTAGCACCGAGTTCGAGATTCAATGCATCAAGATTCATTTTGGAAACAGCTAGTGCTGCGACAATTTTGGATACATCGGATAGATGACCGGGATTATTGCTCATTCGCTTTGAACGTTCAAGAAGGGTATTCCACGAATTTTCCAAGTACGGAAAGATTAGAGATACACCTTGAATGAATATTGAATCTGTTTCAGCATCTTCAAGCATTCGGTCAACATCATCCAGTAGACGACGAAGTCGTGATGGTAGGTGACCTCCATGACGCGTAAGAAGCCAAACAAGGTCAAAGGTTGAGATCGCTATTTCTTCGTAGGCTCGGGGATCTGTTGGAAATAGTGGTATGTATTGAGCTATGATTTCTCGGATAGGATCTTGAGGGTCGTCAGCATCAGTTCGTTCTGCAGAGCGCATTGTTGAAAATGCGAGTCCCATTCGTGTTCCCAATATTTCTATGTCGGTAATTTGTCCACTAGTCAATAACTTTGTTCGAATTTCTTCAGCACGTTTGAAGGATTGGATGCCCATCTCCCAGAATTCATCTGATTCAGTTGAGAGACATAGCCAACCTATAGCATTCTCAACTCTCGATAGTTCAATCTCGTAACCAGAGAAAGAGTCTTTGTACTGCTCTATGATTTCCCTTGCATTGGATAAGTGTTCAATTGCTTTGCCCATATTTTCATGGTCACCCATTAGTCCATGAGCAAACCCAAGCCCAGTTAATGTTCGAAAAACATGAAGCATCTGATTGGGGGTCTTGTTCTCAATACTGTCATAGATTCTTAGACCAAGTTCCAATCTTTCAACAGCATTAGAAACACCCTCTCTCCAACCATTGGCAAGAATACTTGAACCAATCACTAAATGTGCTAGACCAACTTCATCACGACTAACTGAACCAGCTTTTAGAGCAATATCATAAAATTCTGCCGCTTTATCTCCAAGCTTTCGAGCTACATCGAAATCAACTGAATCATCACGGGTTTCGTTTACTCCTTGTTGAAGTGTGATTTCAGCAAGCTTGAGAGAATCTTTACTTCGTCTTGCATACTTTTCCAAATCATTCAGAATATCCCTAGACTCATCAAACATTTTCAATTCTGTTAGAACACATGCATAATCAAATGTGACCACATAGGTGAGCTCGTCATCGCTAATTTCACCAGATATCTCTATCAATCGGTTCAGAAGTAATTCAGAACCTTCAAAGAATCCAGCTTCGACTAATATCCATGCAAGATAATGAACCTCGTGCAGAGCCAGCGAAATAGTGGCATCATGACGACGATCATAGATGGCATTCAATGTCATTAGGACTTCGTCGCTCAAGAAAGGAAGAACTGGACGGAGATTCAAGCGAATCGTTGATGTAATTGCTTGAGAAAGTTCACCAAGAATGTCAATCAGGCGTGGAAGTGCTTCGAGGTCAGGTAGAATTTCACATTCAGCTCTTCTGTGACTGTTCGTGTAACGAGTATCAAGGAGAATAAGCATCTCTGGAAGTACTCGGTTCTCATTGAATGACATTCTTACAACTAACTCTGTTAACTTTGCATTGGCAAGTCCAGGACGACGGAGAATTATCTCTTCAAGTGCTCGAGCAATATCAAATAGTACATCAGCATCGTCCTGGTTCCGAAAAGAGATTCCTTGAACTTTAGATAATCCATCATCAAGCGAGAGACTTGCAATCAAGATATCTCTCAATGTTGCTTGAAGTATGGACTCCACATTTTCTCGCTCCGTACTAATGAAAAAACCACACGTATCGCTTTAAAGGTTTCACAGAAAACTATCGTTCAATTACAAAATCATGCCATTCCCGAGAAGTTTCTGTTCCACGCATTCGTTCCATTCGAACTTCATGCTTTGGGAGATTTCCACTATCAGTGATACGAAATCGTAGTACTGCATCAGCCAGATACGAAAAGGTTGCGTATGTCTTTTCATCATGAACTCCATCTTCAAGAATATACATGATGCTGTGTGAGCTCTGTGTGACTCTCCCACTAAGACGTTGCACTGCCCTTGGCATTGTTAGTTCATTCGAATGAAGAATCAATGTTGAAAGACTATCAATAACAACTCGAGCTACAACAAGCTCTTCCAAAACTTCTGATAGAACTATTCCCAACTCACTGATATCATCGACTTTGATCAATGATCGGGCAGATCCAGTTTTTGGTGCACCCATGCGCTCAGAATATCCATCAATAAAGACGAACTGACCTGAGGCTTCTTGAATTTCAATTGTCCATCCATGTCGACTCATATCATTTCGAATCACTCTAGGAGAAACATCTGTTGTTACAAAAACAGCGGGAAATCCCTGAGCTATACCTTCAGCAAGAAACGCCTCAGCATAGGTAGTCTTCCCTGAACCAAGAGGACCTACTAACATGTAGGATACCTGTGTCAACTGACCAAATTTGACTAGGTCGCTGATCATAGGACTTGCCCTTGCAGGATTTGGGGCGGTTCCACCTGAACTGTCCGTCTTGTTCACTTCCTGGTAATCAATGTCCTGGGCTTATTTCACCCGGCCACACTCTTATACCTTCGTCTGTAATCCTCATGGAGTGAATTCTTGAACTGTGCTTTGAACCTCTCAATTTGAGGACTTCTATTGAACGAGATCGTGATGTGTCTGAGATTTTCTCGTTATATAGTACAATAACACCCGAAGCCAAAAACGCTTCGATATCAAAAACACCCAAGCTCTGAGCATTGGCGGGAATCTCACTTGTGAGAAGGAGTGTACATCCAGTCCTTGTTATCATAGCAGTGAGTTTAAAGAACTCTTCACGAAGAATATCACGGCTTCTGAACTTGTATGCCATGATTGATAGAGTGTCTAATACAACTCGCTTAGCCCCTACCTTCTTGATGTGATTCATGATAATTGCCTGCAACCCCGAGAGATCGAAACTTGGATATTCACCAATTGTTACCGGGGTTATTTCCTTGGATGGAGAAAGATCAACAATGGAAATCTTGCCTTCTTTGACGAGAGCCTCCAAATCCATCCCAAAACGAAGCATGTTCCGTTTAATTAGGTGGGGAGGTTCTTCCAGTGTAACGAACACACCAGGTTCATCATATTCAATGGCACCCTTGTAGATGAACTGCGTTGCAAGAATACTCTTGCCAGTTCCAGCCTTTCCAGCTATGAGAATGGTGTCCCCACGTGGGAAACCTCCCTCTATCAGCTCATCAAGACCAGGAATACCTGTCTTTACTCTATCAATATCATAGTCACTCATTTGGACTCACTCTTCTTCTTTGACATGACTTTAACACCAAGTATCATCTTCATCAACATCTCAGGTTCAGGGATTCCAGTGATTGATACTCCAGATATCATTACAGTGGGTAAGGCAAAGATACCATACTTTTCTGCAAGCTCTGGATTTTCGCTCACATTGATGATGTTCAGTTTGAAGATGCCGGGTCCAAAGTCGTCAATTGTTTCTCGAACCACTTCTTCAGCCCTTGGACAAAAAGCGCATGTATCAGATTTGAAGAGGACAACTTCTATCCGGTCATCTTCTTCCTCTACTGGAACTACATCCTGCTCGTTATTCAAGTTGCGCTCTCCTAGGGTTGACTAGTGGTAATGTCTGTTGCAAAAGTAGTCACTTGAATGTTTTGAAGACGTGTATCACACTGAAAATGCTACTTGTATCCCATGAGTTTTCGAATACCTGTTGTTGCCTTGCCAATTGCGCGTGAATGATAACGAACGTTCTTGGGCATGATGGCACCGATAATGAGTACATCATCGCCGCGTGCACCAACTCTCTTGAATACAGCCTTTCCCATAGAACATCGCAGGCTGATATCACGAACATCTCCAAGTGCAAGTTCCTTTCTAACTCGTTCAGCCACATCAGCAATCATGCCACACATAGCAGCCACAACGTCTTGATTTGTTGTAGGGGATGTTGCAGATGCAACTAGGAGTCCGTGTCCTCTAGCAAGAACTGAAGCGGAGTATCCACCCTCTTTGTTCATTCGTTCTAATATCTTTGGGAGTTCACGATAGTCAGGTCGTTCCATGAAGATGCACCATCAAACTAAGGACTAATTGTCAATTTGCGCGTTTCCCTATTAAATCATATGAAGCTGTCTTCATTCACAGTAGAGATTTAAATGGGCGTACACCCTTGCAAATGATTAGGAGTTATCCATATGACTGCAGAATTCCGTTTCAAAGTCGTGATGTTAGGAGACGGCGCAGTAGGAAAGACGGCGATGACAACAAGGTTCACTCAGGACTCCTTTGATTCAGATTACAAACGGACCATCGGTGCAGACTTCGCCGTAAAACGCATGGATATCCAAGACATCGATGCTCATGTCACGCTGCAATGTTGGGATTTAGCTGGGCAACCACGTTTCGAGTTTGTCCGCCAGGGATTCTATCGAGGTGCTAGGGGAGGTCTCCTGCTCTATGATGTAACTCGACGCAGAACATTTCTCAATATGGATAGATGGAAAGAAGAAACTTTCACAAACGCAGGAAGAGATATTCCTCTCATTGTTGTCGCAAACAAGATAGATCTGGTTGAAAGTAGAGCAGTCACCAAAGAAGAAGGCGAAGCTTATGCAAAACAGAATGGCTTCATCTATGTGGAATCCAGTGCATTAACTGGAGAGAACGTGGAAGATGCCTATATCGAGCTCTGTAAGAAAATGATTGAGGAATCAAAATCTGCTCCCAAGGAACCATCATTCTAGTTGTGTTATTTTTTGACGTTGCCCTTGAGTAATCCTAAGGCACGTTTGCATTGCCAGACAACATAGAACATATTCTTCGTCTGAAGGGTTTCGGAATCATATTGATCACAAACTCCATTAAACTTCTGAATGAATTCTTCCCGTCGATTTGGATCATTAGCAGCCTCAATCTCAGCAAGTAATTTTTGGAATGGTGCTAACATTGATCCCATGTCTTCAACATCCCAACGAATAATAGCTCCTGTACCGTCAGCAGTAATGAATGAATTTTGATTAGGATACCAATTAATGCCATCAATCTCACCCATAGTAAAAGCTTTCCCGGTAACCTGATATGTTTCCATATCCCAAAGGAATAGATCCTTGTCGCCTGAACCTGAAGAAAGGTATTTTCCATCATGGCTAAAGCCTATCGCCCGTACTTCACTCTCATGCCCTAGTAAAATCCTATCAAGCTTCATTGGTTTGAAAGTGGAATCCCATACCAACATGCTCAGATCCGAGGAACCCGAAATCAGTCTAGACCCATCAGGTGTGAAGCGAACTTCTCTCACTGCCGCTCGGTGATCATCATGACGCCCTAGCAAATCACCATTGTTAGAATCCCATTCGCAGATATTTGCGTCAACTGAACCTGAAACGATTCTATTTCCATTAGGGTCCCAGTCAACAGTTACTACATAGAATCCATGCCCCTTCATCTGATGTATCTTGGATTGACTATCAAGGTTCCAAGTGATGAGAGTTGTATCACCACTTCCAGAAACAAGCTTATCGCCATCAGGAGAGAATGATAATGAGAGAACTGGATAGGTATGCCCTTCAAGTGTGCCAACACACTCACCAGACCGAATATCCCAAAGTTTCACCATACGGTCAACAGTACCTGAAGCAACAATATCGCCTTTTGGACTAAATGCAAGAGATGTGCTTAGAAATTCGTCTTGCATACGCTGCATCTCATCCCCATTTTCAGCAGCATAGAGACGAATGCTCCTATCTTGAAGTGCAGCGGCAAACATGCGCCCAACACGATTCATAGCGAATCTTCGTGTTATATCTGCGCTCTGTTCAGCCTGTGGCTTGAGGATAGTTGGTTTCAAGAAGATATTATGATCTTGGTTTTCCATGGAATTCACTCACAGGACTGATTCGTAATGAGGCGAACTTTGTAATGCGTAAAAGTGTTGCGAGTACGGTATGAATAGGAACGTTACACCTCTTCATCAGAATCCTCAGCATCAGAACAATGATTAAATGTATCAAAACGGGGGGCCTTCATGAGGGTGACCTTTGTCCAAGAAGACTGATAGAAACTTGTCACGAGCAATGGGTGGTGGAGATTCACTTCGTCGACTTAAAAAAGCTGTAAGGCAAGTCGCGAAACCTTCTGACGACAAAATTACGAAGATGCTGGAACAAATCACAAGTATCCAAGCAACCAAGGATGCTGCACTCACCGGTGATAAAGATACTCGACTTCTCGCAGTTTGTAAGTTAGGTGAATGGGGAGCAGATGGATTTGAGAACCTTGATATTGCACTAAATGATGATAGTCATCAAGTACGAACAGCTGCAGCAGGAATGCTGGCATATACACAAAGACTTGATGCAATCCCTATTCTGGAGAAATATGCAGGAGATAATACTGAAACTGTTAGAGAAACCGTAGCTTTTGCACTTGGATGGCTCGACGAATACGGAGAGGAACCTAAGGAAGGCACCTATGTTCCAATCTCGAAAGAAAATCCTGCTGATATTCTTCTAGAATCTGAGGGACCACCGCTTCGAACAACAGACACGGTCCTGGTCATCAATGAATATTTTTCCTCACCAGAGAGCATAGAGTATGGAATAACTATCAAGAATGAAAACCCCGCACCAATTCACGAAGTTAGTGTGTCGATTCTTTCATTTCCAAGTGAATGTTTGAGCTCCGTAGATTCACTTACGCAGTCAATTGATGAGATAGCACCAGGTGATTCTGGATCTTTGATATTTGGGTTCAAAATAGATGGCGAATACATTGAAGGAGAAATAATCACATCAGTTCGTCTTATCGACGATAATGGAGAAGACCTAGCTGCAAAGGCAGGTAATGTATTCATCAGGTCAATCTACAATCAATTCAGTCCGTTAGAAATGGGAACGGACGATTTTATACGCATGAAATCAGAAATGAAACAGTGGAATAGAGAACATTCTGTTAGTGTGGGAGCTAGCGAAATCTATAGAGCTCTGCACAATATAATGGAAGCGAAGAATCTCTACGTCTTCCAGAATGAGGAGATGGAACGCGAGAATACTTTCATGGGAGTTATAGCAGGAATAGCAAGGAGTAATTTCTCAGAACATCATCTTGCAGTCACTCTAACAGTGGTTGGAACAAAGGGAGATACCATCTCAAAATTACGAATAGACATCTACTCTAACAATAATGAGATAGTTCACTCTGCAGCAAGTGATCTCTTTGAAACTATTCTGAAAGATCTAGATATTGTTGATTTGAACGGCGAATAGGTTCTAGGCCAATCCACCAGCTTCAAGAATCTTGATTGCTAATTCCAAGAAGGATGCTTCAACATTTTGTCCAGTCTTTGCGCTGGTTTCGAGGAACGATGTAACAACACCTTGACTTGCAATACTAGCTGCAAGTTGCTGACCCTCTTCAGTTGTGACAATTGTTTGTGCCATCACAGGATTGTCCTTGAACTGGTCTCTAAGGTCGGTCTTGTTTGCAATGAGAACTATTGGTATCTTCTTGCCAGCGTTTGTCCAGCACTCATCCACCCAGCTCATCAGATTGTCAAAGGAGCCACGCTCGACTGTGGAGTACACCGCTAATGCTCCCTGAGCGCCTTTATAGAAGGTAGCACGGACACTCTTAAAGTGCTCCTGACCTGCTAAATCCCAAATTTGTATGGACACATCATGCCCACCCTCAAGTTTCATTTTCTTGACGGCGAAGTCTGCACCGATGGTGATCATATAATTGGCTCTGAAACCTTCACCCATGTAGGTTCGACGGAGACTTGTCTTCCCGACGCTTCCGTCACCCATGAGTACAACTTTGAATAGTGCAGTGACCATCTTTTGCTACCTGAGTTATTTTTTGCATCCTCTCTCTGGACGCACTGGCGCTATTTGAGTAATCCAGTATTTGAGTCTATGCCGATTGAACATAGACGACAATTCGGTTGTTTACTTTCGGGAGACTGTCCCCCTCGCCGGCATCCGCTTGGACGGATGGTGCTATCCAGTAAAACCCACAATCAGCGAGGTTACTGTATGAGGGCTGAACAGTGATGTTCAGACATGCCAACCAAGAGGATGCAAACGTGGGACGTACAGTCCGAACATTCAGAGATGGTATCAAAATTGAAGAAGCACGCTGGAAAGGGTTCCGGCGTACACTGAGACCATCCCAGAGAGAACGATTCGACCGCATATTCGACTCTGCAAGAGGGTATGCTGATGCGGGTACAATGATTGTGACCCCACGTATTGCGGAAGTGATCCTGCTATCGGCAATCCTTGAGATGTTAGGAAATCTTGACGACATTGCAAAGAGGGTGGAGGCCTTGGAACAACGACTTGAGGAGACCACCCCCTGATGAGAAAGACTGGCTGGCTCTTGGATGCGAATATCGACTATGAGAAAGAAGCGCTGACCTTGTGGATCAAACATGAGGGCAAGACCCGGGGATATACCTATCGTGGATTCCATCCTTCGATATTCGTCAGCACGGACATGATTCGAAGTGGGGACTGGAGTGATTCACAGATTCTTCGTTCGGTTCTCGAACATCCGAAAATTGTTGACTCGGAGATAGTACGTAAATTTGTCAGCGTCTATGATGACGAAAAGACTCCAGTGCTCCAAGTTCTCACAACGCCAGAGGCACAGAGAGAAGTAGCAGCAGACCTAGAGAAACTACCAGGAGCCATAGTGTTTCATGCGGATATTGATGCAGTGCAACAGCTCTTCATAGCGAAGAACCTGTTTGCCTTTGGAAATGTCGAGTTTGAGTTGCGTGGCGAGGATATTGTACATATCGAATGTCTTGATGACCGTGACAACCCAGAGTACGACCTCCCAGAATTCGAAGAGATGGACTTTGAAGTGCTCATAGACACGGACCAGATATTTCCCGTTATGGAAGATAGAATACATCACATCGATGTCTATCACAGGGGGAATACAATCCGTATCGATGAAGAGGACGAGGGAGAGATTCTCAGGCAGTTCCAAGAGACCCTCAATAGAATTGACCCAGATGTAATTGTCAGTAGAGGTGGAGATGAGAAACTCTTCAGATATCTCAGTATTCGAGCCAAGGCGAATGGAATGGATCTTATTCTCTCACGTGATGGAAAACCACTGAGGGTCACGCAGGGAGCACCACAGTCATTCTGGCAATACAATCGAATCGTATACAGGTCAGGAACCCAGGTCATCTTGAACGGGAGAATCCACATTGACAGAGGAAAGACGGGCATGCACTTCTATTCACCAATAGGATTGGAGGGAGTGGCAGAGAGCTGCCGACTCGCGCTTGGAAGACCACAGCGGGTTTCCCGAATGACCATTGGTGCAGTGAATGCTGCCGTTCAGTACTATAATGCGTTCAAGATGGACATACTGATTCCACCGGTGAAGAAGAACCCTGAGTTTCTCAAGTCTATCAATGAATTGGCTGCCATAGATAGAGGTGGACTGATACTTCAGCCAAGGCCAGATATCTATGAGAACATTGCAGAGTGCGATTTCTCGTCTATGTATCCTACGCTCATGGTCACCAGAAATATCAGCCCTGAAACTATCTGCACTAGGAATGATTGCCCTTATGGTGAGGAACACTGCATACCTGTTCCCGAACTCAACTTCAAACTATGTACTCGAAAAAGAGGCATAGTATCAAAGTCCTTGGAGATGATAGTCAATAGACGAACAGACCTCAAGAGATTGATAGAAGAGGGAAACGATGCGAAAAAATACGAGTTGATCCAGAATACTCTGAAGGGAGTACTGGTTTCTTGTTTTGGATATCTTGGTTTCAAGAATGCCAAGTTTGGAAGAGTTGAAGCGCATACCGCAGTCACAGCTCTTGCCAGAGA
>JAEOSL010000042.1 GCA_016840385.1 Candidatus Thorarchaeota archaeon
CTTCTTGATTTTCGCGATAAGATCAGACACACCTTGCTCAGAGCAGAGATGGTCATCTACGTCGACAAGAGGAATACCATCAGACTCGTATTTCCTCCTTAGAGAGTCGATGTCAACAGTATCGGCAATGTTTGAACCACAGTTGCACAGGAATACAGCTAGTTTATCCTTGTCTGTTTCCTTTTTCGATGGTTTTTTACTGCGGCTCACGAGTTACACCGTATTGTTTAATATTCCATATGGAAAGTTTAACATGCTACGACCTGATTTGTAACGGATAATCCTTTTGGAATATACAGAAACACGTCAATATGAACCTCATCGAAACATATGTACAACTATTACGGAGATAAGACAGTGAAACTCAACCCAATGGAACTCTACAACTTGCTCCCCAAGACAAACTGTCGCCTTTGCGAACCCAAGACCTGTATGGCATTTGCTACAAAACTTGCTCTGGGGGATATTGCGCCTAATGACTGTCCTCCACTTCTTGAACCGGGATTCGAGAAGAATCTGGATAAGCTTACTGAGATGGTTGCGCCTCTGCTTTCCGCAGAAGCAACAGGAATCAAACTTGATGAGGACAAATGCACTGGTTGTAACAACTGTGTTGTTGTGTGCCCGGTGGATGTTGCCATGGAACCACCTACGAGTGAGGGCAAGGCAGCCATGAGCACTGACACAGTTTTCAGGGTTGAGAATGGTATATCTAAGATAATCAATCTGGAAAAATGTCGTAGATTTCCTCCAGACAGACTGAACTGTCGAGTCTGTGAACAATACTGCTGCACTGATGCAATCGAGATATGGTAGGTGATTCTGAATGGAAAATATTGTCTGTAATGGTTGTTCTTTGCTTTGTGATGATGTGTCAGCTGAAGTGTCGGGGAAGACTGTCAATTCACTGGGACTTTGTAAAATAGGACACGCACATTTGGATGCAGCTATCACACACAAAACTGGCTCATCCGAGAAAAACCTAGAGAAGGCCGCTGATTTCCTAGTAGGTTCAGAGAGTCTGCTTCTATATGGATGGACTCATGCATCAAATGAGGCGATCAAAGAAGGGGTGGATCTAGCATCTTCTCTCAATGGGCATTTTGCTTCGAGTATCGATATGGGTTCATTGAAGGCAATGTCCCACAGTATTCATTCCAAAGGTCTCGACATAGATCTGGAATATGTTCGGAATAATGGCGAGTTCATTATTTACTGGGGTGTAGATCCATCTGAGAGCCTGCATAGACACCCTAGTCGTTTTGCGGTTTTACCACGAGGAGATAAAATACCAGAGGGCATTGAAAGTCGAACAATTGGAGTTGTTGATATCCGGCCAACTGAAACTATGAAGATGGCAAATCATCGACTCATTGTAACCCCTGGTTCAGATGCAGAACTTTTGGACATAGTCAAATCCGAACTGGAAGGAAAGTCATCAATCAAAGGAACAGTTCTAGGAATTCCTGGAAGCGAACTTGTTGGTTTCGTCAGTGGGCTACAGAAATCCGATTGTACAGTTATTTTCTACGGAAGCGGAGTAGTCAATTCTGGAAATTCAGATGCTAACCTCACAGGAATAGCAAATCTTGTTGAAGTTCTGAGGAGCACTGGAAAAGAAGCGTATGCTCTTCCGATGTTCATTCAACCAAACACAATGGGAGTAATCAATGCGTCACGTGAAGGAAAATCTGAAACTGACTCGTTGCAGAAACTAGCTTCAGGTGAGTATGATACAGTTCTAGTTGTGGGAGAAGATGTATTGGCGCATCTTCCAGGTCCTGCTGCTAAAGCACTTTCAAAGACACAGATTGTTTTTGTCGGACCACCTGGAGGTCTCACAGATAAGATAGCTACAGTTTCGATTCACACTGTAGACACAATGATTGCAGGCTCTGGAGCCATGACAAGGGTGGACATGAATGATATCCAGTTCAAGAAATGGAAAGCCAGCAAAGATGGTGACACTATCAGTGATGTTCTACTCAAACTGAAAGAACTCGTTCACAAGAAGAAAGCATAGAATGGAGAATATCAAAATGAAAATTGCAGTCGCTGGAAAAGGAGGCGTTGGAAAGACCACCGTCGCAGGAACATTAGCAAGACTCCTTGGTAGAGATGGACTCAAGATTCTCGCAGTTGATGCGGATCCAAGTTTCACCCTTTGGTCAGCACTAGGAATTCCTGCAGATATAGCAAAAGCAATTGTTCCACTTACTGAGAATGAAACCCTTGTCGAAGAGAGATTGCAGATTGAGGGAATGGAGGGATATAGTGGATTCTTCAAAATGAATCCTCGAGTTGATGACCTTGCAGAAAAGTTTGCGATTGAAGGTCCTGACAACGTGAGTCTTCTAGTTGCTGGAACAGTCGAGATCGGAGGTTCGGGATGTATGTGTCCTTCAGCACAACTCCTCAAGACCCTCATGAGACATCTCATCCTTGGTACAGATGAGGCATTTGTAATGGATATGGATGCGGGTGTTGAAAACCTTGGTCGCGGTACCACAAAGGGGATGGATGCTCTATTGGTAGTTGCAGAACCTGGTCGTCGGTCATTGGATATTCTTGGGAAGATTAGAACATTGGCACAGGATATCGATGTTGGGCGGGTCTTTGCGGTAGGTAACAAAGTATCTACTCCTGAAGATGAAGAAATGATTCGAGAATGGGTGGAGAAAGAAGGAATCCCATTGTTGGGAATTATCCCGTTGGATGAAACAGTAAAACAAGCAGATAGGAAAGGTGTTGCACCGATTGATTTGGATGAAAATTCCATGAGTATGCTTGCTATTGCAGAGATTAAGCAGAAACTGATGAAAGAAACTAACAAATGAATGATTATCATTTCTAATTGTGTTTTGAAAGAATAGAACGAAGTTGAATTACTTTCCGAAACGAACATGATTACAATGATTACGTTTGGTTCCGACTATGTGCAATATTTGATGTGAGTGATTCGCAACCTTATTATGGTGCTGTGTGTGCGAGCCAATCACCACGCACAGGAACTGAGAACGTTATGAAGAAAAAAGCTTACTTCCGCGCGGACGAAGCAGACACTGGGCTTGGAAAATTCAAGGGACTTGAGGTTCGAATCGGCACAATTGTTGACGATGAATGGGATGAACCGATGGGTCCAACTCCAATGCCTAGTCCAACTGATCTCCGTTCGTGGGATCACAAAATTTTATCGAAATATCAACCGAGCTATATGCCCTATTGTCAGGTTTGTTGCCTTTGTACAATGGGAAAGTGTGACCTAACTGGTGACAAGAGAGGAGCTTGCGGCCTTGATATGAAAGGTCAACAGGGCAGAATTGTCCTCGCAGCTGCCAATATAGGATGTGCTGCACATCTTGCTCACTCTAGACATCTTATAGATCACTTGATTGAACAGTACGGTCCTAGAACAAAGCTAGTACAAGGTCCTGGCACCGAGATTCATGCACCCGTTTCACGTTTAGTAACGGGAATGCGTCCACGTACCTTGGAGGATGCCTCAATAATCATTGATTATTGTGAAACTCAACTGAATCACACTCTTTCTGCTGTAGCAACAGGTCAGGAAGGCAGCTGGTTGGATTTCGAGAGTAAAGTGTTTCATATTGGAATGGTTGATCAACTTGGTATGGAGATTGCAGATCTTGCACAGGTTTCTACTCTGGATATGCCAATGGCAGATCCGGATGCTCCACTGGTTGAATCAGGGATTGGAATGATGGACATGGAGAAAGCTATCATTCTGACAATCGGACACAATATAGTACCAGCAGCATCTATCACCGACTACATAACTGAGAAACGACTCGGTGATCAAGCTGAAGTCGGAGGAATGTGTTGCACAGCTTGGGATATCACTCGGAGAGATCCAAAGGCTAAAGTCGTTGGCCCAATCTCTTGGCAGCTTAGGTTCATCCGAAGTGGCAGAGCTGATGTTGTCGTTGTAGATGAGCAATGTGTACGTACAGATGTCGTGCAGGAAGCCAAGAAGGTCAAAGCTCCTGTCATTTCAACAAGTGACAAAGCAGTAATGGGGTTGCCTGATAGATCAGATGATCCTATTGATTCCATCGTAAAGGAATTGATTTCAGGCAAGATTGATGGTTGCTATATTTCAGACCATTCGATGGTTGGTGAGATTGCTACAAAGGTAGCTATAGCACTTAAACCCGCAAGAAGGAAGATGAAATTTTTCCCATCAAAGAAGCAGATACAGAAGATGGCTGCAGAATGTAAGAAATGCAGTGAATGTATCAGAGCTTGTCCAAATGACCAGAATGTTATGGAGGCAGTTCTGGCAGCTGAAACTGGAAACATGGAGCCACTACGTGATGTATACAGGAATTGCATTGGTTGTGCTCGATGTGAATCAGCATGCCCTAACGACTATGACCTTCATAGCTGGATGGTGGTTGCTGGTGAAAAAGACTGCGAAGAAGAAAAGTACATGGTCAGAACTGGAAGAGGTGCAATACAAGACACTGAGATTCGACATGTGGGACAACCAATTGTCTTTGGTGAGATTCCAGGTATCATCGCTCATGTTGGTTGTGCAAATTATCCTGGAGGTGGTGATGACGTACATCACATGGCAGAGGAATTTGCCAAGCGACGTTACATTATCGTGACTTCAGGATGCGCAGCAATTTCAATGGGTCATGTTAGAGATGAGAATGGTCAGTCAATCTATGAGCGGCGAAGCGGAGAGTTTGACGCAGGTAGCGTTGTTAACGTTGGTTCTTGCGTTGCTAACTCACATATCGCTGGAGCAGCTATCAAGATTGCAGCCATATTCGCTAAGAGAAACTTACGTGGAAATTATGCAGAGATTGCAGATTATATCCATCACCGAGTAGGTGCAGTTGGTATCTCTTGGGGTGCAATGTCACAAAAAGCCGCATCAATAGCAGCAGGATTCTGGAGACTTGGAGTTCCTGTGATTGTGGGACCGCATGGTTCAAAGTACCGGAGAATGTTGCTTGGTAAGGCTGAAGAAGAAAGAGACTGGACGGTCTATGATGCCCGTACGGGTGATCGAGTTGTTACAGCTCCTGGACCCGAACATTTGTTTTATGCTGCAGAAACAGTAGCTGAAGCTAATGTGCTTACGGCTAAACTCGTTATTCGACCTAACGACACTGGAAAGGGTCGTTCCATCAAACTGAGTCACTATATTGACATCCATGAAACATACTATGGATTCTTCCCAGATGATATCTGGACATACATCAGACGTGAAACGGATATTCCAATCACTCTGAAAGATAAGATATTGGCTCAAATGAAGGAGAACAAGTGGAAGGAAAAGAAAATTCCTGACCCAACGCTCCTCAAGGAGCAAGTAATTGGAGGTGGCAAGTAATGGTGATGAAACCAGTACCTTGGCAGACAGGAGAAATCTGTGGACCTGACGCGGCGAAAGCCATGAAAAGCGCAGATGTCCTGAAGAGAGATTTTGGTAAATGCAAGAAACGACTTCTGATTGTGGGCTCTGAGGCTCCGACACAAAAACATGGAAAGGGAGATATGGTTGATTATGCAATCGAACTTTCCAAAGCTGGAAACATGGATGTCATAGCAACTGGAGGAGCAATCAAAGCGTTTGTAGAGAGGGGCTTTGATCGGGCTAAAACAATGGGTGCCATGGAATTGGCATATCGTCTTCAACATCCAGATTGGGTTGGACCATTTGGAAAGGGACCATATGATATGATCATGATCTATGGCCAACCGTATTACATGCAGTGGACTCTACTCTCTGCTGTAATGAACTTCGGGACTCATATTACAGCCATTGCAATAGGGAGATACTTCCAACCTCATGCAAAATGGTCATTCCCGAATATGAAAGAAAAACAGTATCATGTTGTTCTAAATGAAATAGTAGAATTGTTAGGAGGAGGTAAGTAAAATGTCATATGAAGATATTCCCGTAGATATTGGCGTGGTATACGAAGGTGAACGAGTTCGTGGCAAAGATATGTTTGTCGAACTCGGTGGACCAAAGATGGAACAGAAATTCGAACTCGCAATTGCCCGAGATATGGGCGAAATCGATGACGGAAAAGTCGAAATAATTGGTCCCGACCTGAAAGATATGGAGGAAGGAAGTTACCAACCTCTAGCAATCGTGATTGAAGTAGCAGGTAAAGATATTGAACCAGACCTTGAAGGAGTAATTGAAAGACGTCTTCACGAATACGTCAACTTCGTTGAGGGAATGATGCATCTAAACCAGCGCTACGACATTTGGATCAGGCTCAGCAAGAAGTCATTTCAGAAAGGTTTCGACTCACTTGAGTACCTTGGGAAAGTTCTGATGAGACTTTACAAGAGTGAGATGAATATCATCGAGAAAATCCAAGTGACATTCATCACAGACCCCAAAATTGTTGGTGAACGTTACGAGGATGCAATAAACCGATACAACCAACGAGACGAACGTGCACGAGGACTTAGTGATGCAGAAGTTGATACATTCTATGGATGTTCACTCTGTCAATCATTCGCTCCTACACACGTCTGTACTATCACCCCACAGAGATACGCAAATTGTGGTGCCATCAGTTGGTTCGATGGTAGAGCAGCTGCTCGAGTCGATCCAAAAGGTCCACTCTATGAGATTCCAAAGGGTGATACTGTGGATGAGTATCGAGGTGAGTACACGGGTGTCAATCAAGCATATACCGAGAAATCGCTAGGCAAGGTAAATACAGTTGCCCTGTACAGCGCTTTCGAAATCCCTCACACAAGTTGTGGTTGTTTTGAAGCGATAGCTTTCGTGATCCCTGAAGTCGATGGGCTAGGAGTTGTCCACAGAGATTTCAAAGGAGAAACCGTCAACGGACTACCATTTTCGAGCCTTGCAGATTCAACTGCAGGTGGTCGTCAAATCCCTGGTTTCCACGGACTATCAATTGAGTATATGAGGTCACCAAAATTCCTCCAAGTAGATGGGGGATGGGAACGAATCGTATGGCTCCCTGAATCAATCAAGGAGCGAGTCAAGGAATTCATTCCTGAAGACATGGTGGACAAGATACCCACTGAAAACGAAGCTATGACTATTGGAGACCTCAAGGCATTCCTCAAGGAGAAAAATCATCCTGTTGTTGAACGATGGGTTGAGCTAGAGGATGATGAAGTTTCTATGGCAACGGATGATTCAGGTTCTGATTATGTTTCGGTTCCTGGTGAATTGACAGCAATGGTCGGAGGTGTAGGTGGTGGTCTTGAAATCATCTTCAAGAATGCCAAGATCTACGCTGAGAAAGTCATCATTCGAAAAACAGGCAAGGGTGAAAAGAAGAAATGACAGATGACAAGGAAAAGACTACTTCGCTGGACGATATGTTCGGCGATTTTGCTGAACTTGTCCTTGAGAATGTCACAATAGAACTAGACGAGCTAAAAATAGCTCTTCGTCCAATGGTACAACAGATGGCGAAGACAGTAGCTGGTCCAGCTCTAGAGATGCCAAGGTCATTGATTCCAGCTTCTTTCAAAGCACCCATTGGTGAGTATACTCAAAGTATTCAAGAGATCACTATTGGAGCTACAAAGGGACAAGGTGGCAGTAGAGGGAACACTATCACAATTGGAGGACATACAGCTCCTGCATGGGATCTGTTTCAGGCAGGTCCAAAGCATCCACCTGTCATAACAGCTGATGTTTTTGATATGCCAATCTCTCTAGCAAAAATGGTCAAAATGCATTACAAAGAGGTTCTTGATGATCCTGCAGAATGGGCAAAGCTTGTTGTCAACAAGTTTGGCGCAGATGCAGTCACACTTCACCTCATCAGCACAGACCGAGCACTTGGTGATACATCACCAAACGATGCCGCTAAAGTAATCGAAGATGTCCTGCAAGCTGTGAAAGTACCAATCATCATTGGTTCAGCGGGTGATCCTGTAAAGGATGGACCAGTCTTAGCGAAAGCAGCAGAAGTTTGTGAGGGCGAGAGGACACTCTTGTGTTCAGCAACTGTAGATGTCTACGAGGATATCGCTATTGCAGCAAAGAAACATGACCAACTTGTGTTATCATGGACATCAATTGATATCAATCAGGCAAAAGAACTCAATAGAAGATTATTCGATTGGTTAACTCCAGAGCAAATTGTCATAGACCCAACGACTGCAGCTCTAGGTTATGGTCTCGAATATGCATTCACTATAATGCAGCGGATGCGTCTGGCGGGATTGCTTGGTGATGAAGAACTACGATTCCCAATAAGTTCAGGTACAACAAATGCTTGGGCTGCAAGAGAAGCGTGGTTGAAAAATCCAGAGCTTGGTCCAAGAGAACTAAGAGGACCAATCTGGGAGAGTGTTACTGCTCTAGCGTTGCTACTGGCAGGAAGCGACCTGATGATGATGATGCATCCAGCAGCTATCAAGACGGTACACGATTTGGTGGACTGGATGAAAGAACGACAAAAGATCAAACCGGAAGAGTATCCGGACTGGACCACACTATCAATCCCGGAGGGAGCATAATGGCTAAGTTACCAGGTCCTCTAGAGATCTACCCATTACTTCCAGGTACGAATTGCCAGGATTGTGGAGAAGCTAACTGTATGGCGTTTGCTACAAAAATGGCAGAGCACACTGTCAAACTCACAGCGTGTACACCACTCTTTGAGGAGGCAAAATACGCAAAGAAGTTAGAAAAGATCACAATACTCGTTCGACCACCAGTTAGAGAAGTTGTTATTGGCGTCGGGGAGAACGCAGCAAGTATCGGCGGAAAACTTGTCCTCTATAGACACGACCTTCGATACTCAAACCCAACATCGTTCTTCATTGATGTACCAGACAATCTTGATAGTAAAGCATTTGCGGCAAGAGTCAAGGCAATAGAAGAGTGGACTTACGTCTACATAGGTACAAACCTAGAATTGGATGGAATTGCACTCAGAGGGGTCTCTCAGGACCCGAAGACTTTCGCTACTGCAGCAAAGAAACTAGCAGAATTGACCAACTGGCCAATAATGCTTTGCTCGCTAAACCCAGAGATGCTTGCAACAGCTGCTAATGCTATTGCTGACAAACGGCCGCTCCTGTATGCTGCAACAATGGAAACTTGGGCAGAGGTTGGAGAGGTTGCAAGAAAGCATGGTTTGCCATTGGTTGCATATGCTCCCGGAAGCCTTGACAATCTATCTTCGCTCGTAAGCACTTTACGTGCATTAGGAGTAGAAGATATTGTTCTCGATCCAGGTACTGCAACGAAGAAAGGTCTAGGAACTACAGTTGATGACTTTACTCAAATTAGACGGTCTTCAATAATCAATGAGAACGAGCTTCTTGGATATCCTACACTCGGTACACCAATTGCAGTCTGGGCAGACCACCGTGAAGGTGAAGCTCCAGAACTAACAAAGTGGGATGAGGTTCTTACTGCATCAGCACTCATTGTGCGATATGCAGACATAATCGTTCTACACAGTCTAGATATGTGGACCAATCTACCAACTACGTTCCTTCGAAGTAATCTCTATACAGACCCCGTGAAACCAGTAGCTGTTGAAGCTGGATTAATGGAGTTTGGAGATGTTGGACCAGACTCACCTGTGATGTACACAACCAACTTTGCACTAACATACTTCACCGTGGAGAGTGACATCAAACAAGGAGGTTCTACAGCATACCTCGTTGTTGTTGACACCGAAGGGATGAGTGTTCAGTCTGCCACTGCAGGGCGTAAGCTCACTGCAGAGAAGGTTGCAGAAACACTTGAAGAATATGGAGTTGCAGATAAGGTGAATCACAAGATTCTGATCAGTCCAGGAATGGCTGCAAGAATCAGTGGTGAAACCGAAGAGGCATCTGGTTGGACAGTCAAGGTTGGACCGAGAGACTCGAGCGGTATTCCTAAATATCTTCAGGAAGGTAAATGGAAAGAGGAATAATTGCCACATCCAAAGAATGATGTTGGTCAGTGTCTAAGGAGAGAATAGTATGAGAGAACGCTTGGTAGTTTCTGTTGCTGGGAAAGGTGGTGTTGGAAAAACAACAACATCCGCCTTACTCACCAGAGCCGTTATTGAAAAGACAAAAAGAAGCCTTCTCGTTGTTGATGCAGATCCAGTCATGAATCTCCCGCGAGCACTTGGTGTCGAAATCCCGAATTCAGTAGGAGCTATAGCAACCCGACTTCGTAAGAACATAGATGAAGGGTCTCTAGGAGGCGAAGTTGCCAAACAAGATGTCTTGGAAGGAGAGATCTTTGAGGCGCTCGTTGAGGGAGACCAATTCGATTTCTTAGCGATGGGACGAACCGAAGGTGAGGGTTGTTATTGTTATGTGAATCGACTGCTTACTCAGATAATTGATAATCTAAGTAAGAACTACGAGCTCACTCTTCTCGATATGAGTGCAGGACTCGAACATCTGAGCCGACGAACAAATCGAAATGTCGATGTACTTGTCATCGTTATGGACCCATCACGCGCGGCTTTTGAAGCAGCTCTTCGAATCAGAGAATTAGCAAAAGAGGTTCATATCGATTTCAAGAGGATTGTAATTGTAGGAAATCGATTCTTGCCCGAAATGGAAGAGGACCTTCGAGAGAGGTTAGAAGAAGAGAACCTACCTCTGTTTGGACTGATTCCTAATGATGATGAACTCGCGAAGACAAACTATCTAGGAAAACCATTGACTGAACTTAATCCAGAGTCACCAGCTGTAAAAGCTGTCGAGGAGATCGCAGAAAAACTAGGGCTTCTAAGTGAGGCTGCTATGTTGAAACTTCTTGGAAAAAGCCCATAGAATAAGGAAAGGAGGAAACATCTGACGATGGTGGATGGAGAATGGACAACGAGGTACAAGGATAAGATAGTACCAGCCAAAGTTGCCCTCTCCAAGATTCGCAGAGGTACGCGGATTTTCCTCGGTACAGGTTGCGGGGTTCCGTATCATCTCGTGCAGGAACTAGCCAATTCTGCCAATCAGATGTGCGATAACGAGATTGTGGCTCTATTTACTCTTGGAAATACTCCCTCAGCTAGTCCAAAGTTCCAATCACAATTCAGGCATAACACATTCTTTGTATCGGAAAATATTCGCGAAGCAGTGAGAGATGGGCGAGCAGATTACACTCCAGCATATCTTTCCGACATCCCAATTTTCTTCAGCACTGGAAGAATTCCACTTGATGTTGCATTGATTCAGGTGAGTCCACCAGATGAGTATGGTTACTGCTCGTTAGGAATATCTGTGGATGTCACGAAGACAGGCGCAGATAATGCAGACCTTGTGATAGCTCAAGTAAACGAGAATATGCCTGTAACTCATGGTGACTCGTACGTGAGTGTTAGAGATATCGATTATCTTGTTCCGTACACTGAACCCCTATTGGAGTTTGAATCACCAAAAGTCAGTGAGCGAAGCCAAAAGATTGGTGAATACACAGCAAAACTAATCGAAAATGAATCAACAATATCAGTGGGAATCGACGGGATTTCTACCGCAGTCCTAGATAGTTTGATCAAATCTGAAGTACGGGACCTAGGTGTTCATGGAGAAACCTTCAATGACAGAATGATTGATATGATTGAAAGCGGAGTCGTCACAAATCAGAAAAAGAGCATAAACATAGGAAAAGTCATCTCGAGTTTTGCAATGGGAACAAAGAAACTCTACGAGTATGTGAACAATAACCCCTTATTTGAATTCAGAGAATCATCTTATGTTAACAATCCAACAATTATCGCTCAAAATAACAAGATGGTTGCAATCAACACCGCATTTGAAGTTGATCTAACTGGGCAGGTTGTTTCGGACTCTATTGGTCATGAGTTCTATAGTGGTATTGTTGGACAAGTTGATTTTATCCGTGGTGCATCTGAGTCAATTGGCGGGAAAGCAATAATCTGCTTGAAATCTACAGCTATGAATGAAAGTGTTTCTAGAATTGTACCCCATCTAAGTAAAGGAGCAGGTGTAGTAACCACAAGAGGGGATGTTGATGTTATCATCACCGAATATGGTTTCGCTACACTACGGGGAAGATCAATACGTGAACGTGTTTTGTCTCTCATTGCAATTGCACATCCAGATTTTAGGAATGAGTTGCTCGAAGCGGCAAAAGAAATGAAGTACGTATTCGAAGACCAAGTTCCATTTCTTGCTACTGGCACCTATTTCCCAGTTGAATACGAAGGTATCACGGAGATTGAAATGGATGAGGGTCCTGTAAATGTCCATGTTCGCTTAATCAGACCTGACGATAGTGATCGGATCAAGGACCTATTTTACGTGCTCAGTGAAGATTCAATATTCTTCAGATTCCTAACACCTCTTACAAGTATACAGCGAAAGACACTGCAGGATTTCTATTATGTTGACCAGGACTCAGACATCTCCCTTGTAGCAGTAGTTGGAAATGGAAATGGAGAGTCTGAAAGAATTGTTGGCGCAGGAAGGTATCTATTGAATAGAAGCACGAACCAGGCGGAATTTGCTCTACTCGTAGGAGATGGATATCAAAATAGGGGCATTGGTACATTTCTCCTAAATCAGATGATGCGTATTGCAAAGAGCAAAGGAGTCAATGCTTTCGTTGCATATGTACATCCAGAGAATATCCCAATGATCAATTTCATTCATAGAACTGGAAAAGTCATTGAAACTAAATTAAGCATCGAAGATAATCAATACACGTTCATCCTGAAGCTTTAGTCATAACTCTAGGACGTATCTTCCCTTTGGATGAATGGACTGCTAGAAAAATAGAAAACCAATATTGTTTTATGATGGCTTTGTAATTTTAAAATGTTTAGAGGAGATTTGAAGATGTCTGAATTACATCAAATTGGAATACTGAAAATAGGAGCTATTGGTGCTGCACCTCTACTTGATTTGCTACTTGATGAGCGTGCAGAGAGAAAGGATATTGCAATGTGCGTAGTGACAACTGGAGCTAGTATGGACCCTAAGCAGTGCGAAGAAGCAACGAAGGTATTAGCAGGAGCTAATCCCAGTGTGGTACTGATTGTGAGTCCCAATGCTTCACTTCCAGGACCAACAAAGGCAAGGGAAATTCTACTAGAAAAGAAAATACCTATACTGTCAATATCAGATGGACCATCAAAGAAAGCATTCTACAAAAAGAATGAGGAAGGAAAGAAGGTTAAATCGGTTCCAGAAGGGAGTGATTTCATTATCCTACCTATGGACCCGATGATTGGAGCGAGAAAGGAGTTTCTTGACCCAACTGAAATGGCTATCTTCAATGCAGATCTGATCAAGGTGCTCTCTTGTACTGGGGTAATGAGACTACTTCAATCTGAAATAGATAAGCTTGTAGAGAGTGTAAAAGCCGGTAAGGATCTGAAGCTTCCCACAATCAACCTGAAAACTGAGAAGGCATTAGCACAGGCAGAATTTTCCAATCCGTATGCTTACGCAAAAGCGTATGCAGCACTCAAGATGTGTGAGTCAGTTGCAGACATCACTTCTGCAGCATGCTTCAAGGAAAGTGACCCTGCCGTCTATGTACCAGCAGTGGCTGCAGCCCATGAACTACTTAGAGCCGCAGCAATACTTGCAGATGATGCACGTGAGATAGAGAAACAGAATGATTCCGTGCTTCGAACTCCGCATGGATCATCAGGTAAGGTTCAGAAGAAGACTAAGTTGGATGAAAAACCAGCCTAATACTCTGTTAATGTCAGGATGTAGATAGTATCATTCGAAATGATCTTCTACATCTATGACCCCTGAGACGGAGACCATCGCATAGGTTAAGCTTAAGTGATTGAAATCTATATTTTATGACTAGTGATGTTTTACAATTCTAAACACTGGGAAAGACATAATTGAGATTAGATGCTCATTCTCAGTGTGGTGGTTCTGTGGTTAGAAATCTTTCACTCAATTTTCTATATCAAAGAGAAGGAACAAGGATTGAACCTGAGTCAGATGCTGTTGGTCTAGTTAGTGCACTAGCATCAGCAGAATCTCAAAAGGCAGGAAGTTCTCGCATTGTGAGTCTGAGCAGGGTTTCATTCCCATTTTGGATAGTTCAGACTTCATCTACAAAATCAATTGTTTTATCAGCTACAAGCAATGTGAGTCAACAATTTCAATATTCAGAGATTAAGGGAGCGAGTGAGATACGACGGATTGTTAGTTCAGAAGTTACTCAAGCGGCGGATATTCCAGTTGCAGTTTCAAAGATTACTCCCCTATTAGACAAAGCGGAAACATATACAGTAGAACTAGGAAATGTGATCAATCCTTCACCATTAGCGTCCGTTGGTAAGTATATTGGAGCGTTAGACCCAAATGCACAACCGAACAGAATAGAAATGCGAATTGATTCTGGGGGAGCACTCAAGAGAACCGAAGAATTCAGAGGGATTTCTGAAGCTACGCAACTACGCATTGAAGCGACAGAAGCGCTCCAAGCCCTGTTTAAGGAGAAGTTTGGAGGTCAATATTCTATCCTCGAGAACCTCGTCACACTCGAAAGGACTAGGTGGAACGACCGAATCAAATTGATGGAAGAGAGGACTGAGCAGGAGATAGCTGGACTGAAGACGAATAGGGATGATCAACTCTACAACCTTCGTGAGAAACAGAAGATGAGCCTTCGTGCAATGACAGCAGATTTTGCAAGAGCTGCAAATGACATGGAAGAACACTTTACTCAAATATCAGAAAATATCAGAGAGGCAAAAACAGAGATTGGACAAAAAGAAGATGACGTGGAAGGAGCTATCTCGATATACGAGGATCTAGTAAGTAGTGTGAGAGGAACCATTGAGAGGAGTAATCACCCAATTCAGGCAATGGATGCTAAGAGAGAAGAGCTTGAAAGAAGTGCCGCTGAAGCTCGAAAAGTCTACGAGCAAGAAAAGAGTGATGCTGAATCATCTCTCGAGTCACAAATCAAAGAAAGCCAAAAGAGAATCGAGGATACAAGAAATGAGATGGATCAGAAAACTCAGGAACTCGATGAGCTTAAAGTAAATACAAACACAGTAATTGAGAAGGCTTACGAGGAAGTTGGGAACAAAGTCATCAAGTTCCAACAGGAGTTTCTTGAGCTCATGTCTTGGACATTAGACAACGACTCAGTCCAAGATCTGGCTCCACTCACACAATTAGATGTTAATACCTACGTCGCAAAATACGAAAATGATGTCTACAAAGTTCTCATGCCACATTTCATACCAGATGTAGGAGCATCATCATCGTTCGGAACAGGACAATCGCTGAGTAGAGAGTTTGACGACATGTTTACCTCATCAATCGATGAATGGATGAAGTCTGATCGTTCCTTCAAAGACGCTTTTGAGCGAGCGTGCATCGAAGGAAATGTGTTCTTAGATACTGAAGGTGAAAGTATGCTGTCTGAAGGGCTTGAATCACTTACCAGGAGAAAACTGCTTCAAACCTCTGACATAGAACGTTATGGAACTCTTTGGTTCAGGTACATGGGAAAGTGTCCCAAATGTAGCAGTCCTCTAGAAACAGGCGCTAAGTTCTGCAACAATTGTGGTCTTGAATTATAGTCTAAGTTGCTCTTCTCAAGAAGAATTCACGAATCTACAGAAGGAAAACAATATACGGGGGAACTAATGCCTCACGAGCAGGGGTAAAGATGAAACTCGACATCACTCCACGTGCAGCTAACCTTACCTACGCAATCCGAGATATCGTGGTTGCAGCTTTGAAGTATGAAAAGGAAACTGGTGAGAAGCCATTATACCTAAACATAGGAGACCCGATCAAGTATGACTGGAAGACTCCACAATATATGGTAGACGCAATCTGTAAGGCTGCTGAAGATGGCTGGAATGGATATTCACCGTCCGATGGAGAAGAACAACTTCGAGTTGCCGCCGCTGAAAAAGAGAAGCGTGTAAACAAAATTGATGTCGACCCAAACCGGATGATTATCACTGCAGGAGTTTCAGAGGCCATCCAATTCCTCACAGGGTCTCTAATTAATCCGGGTTCAGAACTCCTAGTACCAGGACCCTCCTATCCTCCGTACATTTCCTACGTCAACTTCTTCGGCGGAAAACCCGTTGCTTATCGGACTATCGAGGAAGAAGATTGGAACCCTGATGCCGAAGATCTCAGGAACAAGATCACAGACAAGACAGTTGGTATCCTTGTCATCAATCCCAACAACCCCACTGGTTCAGTGTACAACGAGAAGACCCTTAGAGAGATTGTCAACATTGCTGGTGAGTACGGTCTCCCACTCATTTCTGATGAGATTTATGACCAATTAACTTACGATGAACCACAGACTCCAATGGTGCGCATTGCAGGAGATGTTCCAGTAGTTGGTTTCAATGGAGTCAGCAAGGTGTACCTAGCGCCTGGTTGGAGAGTGGGTTACGCATATTTCCATGATTCAAATGGAGAACTGAACCCCCTATACGATGCGATGATTCGTCAAGCAAGAATACGAATTTGTCTGAATTCAACTGCCCAGATTGCAGCTGCGACAGCACTCGCAGGGGATGGCAGTCATCTCAAAGAAACCATGAGTAGAATGAGAGTGCGAAGAGACCTCATTCACAAACGTCTCAATGCCATTGATTCAATATCTACACAACTACCAGAAGCCGCATTCTATATCATGCCAAAGATTGAGCTTAGAGATAGATGGAAGAACGATACAGAATTCGTTCTGGATGTACTCAATGACACTGGTGTTGTATTTGTTCCAGGTTCAGGTTTTGGAGCGGAGTATGGAGCAGGACATTTCCGAAGTGTCTTCCTTCCACCGCCAGAGATGATCGATGAAGCTATGAATCGACTTGAAGGATTCATGGCAAAACAAAACTAGAAGGCTCAGTGAAAAAAAGTGCCCTGAGCTGTTTTTAGAGAGATAAGGACTGCAAGTATCGATGCAAGTGCAAGAGTTGAATTGCGAATCATAATCTATCAATAGTCTTCACAGATTAGGTGCATATGAATGAACTTTGGATTAATGCTCGAATTTTGTTCTGAATTTCCTACCTTCTCTCTTACATAGGATCTGTGCAACATTTCTACCAGTGTAGATAGAACTAGGTACACCACCTCCCGGAAGTACCCAATGTCCAGCCATGTAGAAATTGTCAAGACCGGGTAAGGTTCGTGGTATTTGTTCCATGATTGTGCTCATTGTCATCAGCCAACCCATTGGAGACCCTCTATCGCCAAGCGTGTACCGCCATGTAGTGTAGGGTGTTGACACATCAATCCTTTCAACCTGTGATTTGATTCCAGGATAGATTTCATCCAGACGATCAATTAGGTTCTGGGCTAACTTTTCCTTTTCTGCATCATACTGTTCTTTGTTTTCTCGAAGATTTGCCCAGTAATCCCATTCAGTTTCCAATATTACCTGAATAACCGATTTTCCTTCAGGTGCAAATACATCACCATGATTGAATATTCTTAGAAACAAGAGAGGAACTTCTCTATCACTCAGTTGAATAGGTTCTTTCTGCATGAATGCATTAAGAGGTGTTTCGTCATCAAAGGTCCTTGAAACACCTAGACTTACTGCAATCATAGGATCGTAAGGTTTCCAAGTATCATATCGTTTCTTGATCTTGTCATCGATGTACTCTCCTCCAAGTAGCTTGAAAATTGTGCTTCTACCATCTGCAGCTGAAACCACTACATCAGCTCTATGCTCTGTACAATCAGCAAGCACGACTCCTACAGCTTTGTCATCCTCCACGATTATTTTCTCAACTGTTGCTCTGTATTGAATTTGACCACCAAATGACTTGTAGCGCTCTTCAATTGAACGAACAAAAGTGTGACAACCGCCTTTGAATAATCCCATTTGTCCTGATGCAACCGTTGCTAGAACCATTATCACGAACCAGATTGGACTACTAGGGGAAAATAGCCAATTGATGACTGTCTTAAGAAATGGATTCTGAAAGTGTTCAGCATACTCTCCGGCAGACTTGGAATACTTTCCCCTGAAGTACTTCAGGAAGCCTCGCATCTCCCACATCTCTTTCAACGAATCAAGACGCCCTCTTATTTCAGGAGGTGCAGTACTCATGCCAAGATCCGTAAGGAGTGGAGAGCCTATTAGTGATTTGACTTCCTTGATGAAATTACGAATTTCGTCTTCATCTTCAGGAGCCAGCTCAAGCATATCACGTTCAAGTTTTTCAATATCCTGAGAGAACTCAATAGACTTTGTTCCTGTTTTATCAGTAAAACTAAGGTAGGATGTCATCTCCTCAATTTCTATTGATTCGATATCACAAATTTCTGAATACACATCATATAGTGGTGTTCCTGGCTTGTGACCAATAAGGAAGTGTATACCACCATCAATGAGAAATTCACCTCTTTTCCAAACCGCAGCAACGCCACCTGGAACAGAGTGGTGTTCGTAAATCTTACTCTCATATCCATTCATCTGAGCGTAACAGCCAGTAGATAGTCCAGCTAACCCAGCCCCAATAATGATCATTGACTTCCTACTCATTTCGCTTCAATCTCCTGTTTCTGAGGTTGTAGATTCAAGAAGAATCTGTAGAGCACGATTCCACTGTCCTGCCATCTTGATCTGAATGTTTGTAGCTCTCTTCAAATCAGAATCCTTCTTCTTGTTTTTTGCTGTGAGAATTTCTAGCTTACTAACGAAATCATTATTCACCATCATCAAATGATGAATCATCGAGCCAAGTAGGTTTGACGAGGTAGTCGCACAATATTGATACCCTGTCTTTCGAGACCCTGTCTTCTCAACAACACCATACCCTTCGAGCATTTTGAGTGCTCTATTGATTGTAGGAATTGATGTTGGATATTTTGATTCAGGGAAGAGTTCAGTAAGTCGCTCGGAAATGGATTTCTGTGACCACTGTTTATTTTCAAGTTGGAGAAGACCTTCAACCCACCCACAATATTCTGGATACCCGTAGTGGTCATAGGTCTTACCAATGATTGTCAAGAATTCTTTACGTAGTTCGTTAGAAATCATTGCAGCTCCTCATGTACATAGTGTATCGAAAGGATTTAAGTATTTCAGTTTTCTGAAATTCTGAAATACTAACATGGAAACCAAACCTGAAATCTACTCTCGTATCAAAATACAATGAAGAAGGTTAGCTGGAATCTACGCGAGTTCCTGCTTCTTCTTCTCTATCATCTGAGTGATTTCATTACGAATGGATCGTGCAACTACAAGTGCCATCTCAATCTTGTCTGGTGATTCAGGTCGTGAACCAACAATAAGATGAGAATCATTGACAATCTTGTTTGCTTCCAATTGGATATCAGAAACGTTGGCGTCTAATGCTTGAAGTTCAGGAGTAGCTAGTCTAACTTTAAGCTGTCCAGCAATATCCTTGATTATCACTGCAGCGGAGTGAATTCGCTTCTTCTTCTCAGCGGAAGCATCCCATTCACTTAGAGCTAATGGTAATTCAGTTTCTAGCTTTGATTCCTGTTTGGTTGCAGAGGCAATAGCCTCATCAAATGCAGGGACGATTTTGCCCAATGCATATGCCTTCTTCTCAGCAAGCTTGGCAGCTGTGACCTTCTCAATGAGAACATCATCTCCAAGCAACGCATCAATCTGATCAACCATATCATTCACGATTTGTAGTCGAGCTTTGGCAGATTCTAAGTTTCCTTCTTCTACATCAGTTCGAGCTTGTTTGAGGGATGCAACTAAACCTTCTACTATTCTTAGCATTGGTTCAGCCTCGAATTCAGACTCTTCGATTGATGCTTTCAGGAACCCATATCGTCCTTCAGTTACACTGCAATCATGGAGTAACTTCTCACTCTCTTTGTAATCCTTGAGAGTAAGTACTGCAGGACCTGCTTGTAGACTATATTCTGTCTTGAGTTTGTCCTCGTAAGTTCCACGAACAACAACAGAGAATTCTCTGGTTCCACCAAGTGCTTCTGCGGATCTAAGAGCAATAGATACATCTATAGTTTCACCAGCAGGAACTGTAGGAATAGTCTTGGCTTGTTCACCAGAAGCAATATTCAAACCTTCATCGATGTGCCACTCCAGTTTCATATTAGTAGCGTCTCCATCACCGGTGTTTTTGACGGAGAGTTTCATTGTAAAGTCTTCAGTGAATGTCAAATCAATTGGAATAGTAAGTTGAGAAGATATCTTTGGAACCTTCAATTTTCCACGAAGTATCTCTCGAACCATATCTAGTCCGCGGTCAACATACTTGGAAAATTCAGGACTTCCTGAACTTGCTAGTGCAGATTTTAGTTCAGTAACTGCGGCATTCTCAGCCTCTGCAAAAGAATCGAGATTAAGGGATTGAATAGCTGATTCAAGCATCTGTGGGATCTGACTAAGTCTAATAACTGCAGGAAGTCTGATCTTCGATGAGTTTTCTGCAGAGAAACCACGAGCCTTGTAGAACCCATCGGCTTCCTTTCCAATCATGATGTAAATCATGCAAGCAGCCATTGCAAGGGCTGTTCCCTTACCTGTTTCGGCATCTTCGCCCCACATCAAGTGCTCACTGGAAGCAGCTAGTAAATCATCAGCTCCTTGCTTGTATGCATCGATTGCCTCAGAGGCATCTGAAAGTTCGGAGAAAACATCTCCAGCTTCGCACATGTTCAATGCAGCTTTCTTGAAGCTCTTTGAAGCTCTGTACTCGCCAGCTGACTTCAGGAACGCTTGTCCTGCAGCAGCATATTCTTTTTCCATAGTAGCATAATCACCAGCACGTTCTGCTTGTTGTGCAGATGCGATATGCTGGTTCCCAGCAGACTGACGTATAGTGTCCTTCTGTGATTCCTCAACCCATTTTTTCGCTCTCTCATCCGACATTGTCACATTCTCTCCTACTCAAATCAATGACAATACTGGGTTCAGTTCTTTTGTTTGTTTCGAAACCCAGCAAAGTCAATATCTAGAGGTCTTGCAAGCTACCCCTTGTAAACTTCTCGAGGTGAATGTCGCAGACGATCAGGAAGCCCGCCGCCATGACCTTCGACTACGAGTTCGTAGTCACGACCAATACGACCAGCTTTTGCTGTCTGGAATCCCACCTTCTCAATACCACGAGCATTTCGCTCAGCAGCTCTACGCTCAATCATGCTAGTGCCCGAGGGACACACAAGAATGAGTTTCTTTTGCCCATCATCCACAGTTAGGTTGATGGCGGTTGTAGGTGTGCCAGAACACTCATGGAATTGGCTGTTTTTATATTCGAGGACTATCTTCATCTGAATAGTTACACCACACAGTAGTCGATTCTAAGCACAATCTAGCTTGGTCACATATTAGCATTTGTCGGATGGAAAACTACAGAAAAAAAGAAAGAAAATGAGAAAGAGCCTGGAGTCAAAGACCCTCAAGCTCATCTTTAGAATTAGTTCGGTTAGATTAGTCCGGCGGCGGTGGAGGTGGAGGTGTATCATCCATTTTAGTAACAACCGGTGCCAAGACCGAATCTCGTTTCTTCTTTGTGAGAGCAAAGCCGATTATGATCAATACCAATCCAACAACTGCCATGATAGCACCATACAGTACTGTATTTGGAGCAAAGAAATCATACGCTACATCTATGGACGGTAATAATGCAATAATCGCACCAGCAATCAACACAAGCGCACCAAGACATACTGGTCCTGAGCGCGTATACTCACGCATTGTCAAGTAAGCCAATTTTGCTAGCTCCTGAATCGAGACAAACCACGCAGTCTCGTCTAATTGTCTAAGAGTCGGTTGAAGCGATTTAAGGGTATTGTGTGGAGGGTTTTTCCAACAGGCCATTAGTTTATTTAGTTACTTAGATAATTAGGAGCGGAACAATGTTCTGATGTTGTAAACAGCTGCACTGATCTTGGACAATCTTGGACATCTCCTAGATAAAGGATGAATCAAAGACCATCTTTTCCGCAGGAGCTTATATGCTAGGACAGGGAACAAGTAACTGTAGTGTCGAACCAGGACGAGAGCCAAGTCCAAGGTTCTATCTGCAGTCACCGCCAGTTGGACGGGGACGTTAAATGCCTGTTGGAGCGGCCGTAAGACGTCTTTACAGACCTTCCGAGGTCTGCTTGATGCTACCTCGATGAATCAGGAACCGAACATCAATCATGGACTTTGATGTCCAAGTTTGTCTAAGTTTCGGGCAACGGTATTGGGTACTAGAGTAGAATTCTACTCTATGCTCATACCAACAATACAACCAGTTGAAGAAGTATTAACTGATACCTTGGTTCCAGTTAACTCAGATAGTTTAGCAGCAATCTTTTCATGAAATGCGCACGGATAACCTGAAGGTATCTTGTCGACATTAGGATCGAGGTCTCTACAAACCCGTAAAATTTCACACATCCCAGTTTCAATTGTTACAGTACCAGTTCCGGTCTGTGGCATCTGGCTCTCATTTGAGCAACTCTGAATCATTGCTCCAAATTTCTTGAGCGCGGCACCTGGATCATCGGGATGGGATGTAACCCAATAATGTATGAGCTGGTCTGCAGCTCGTGTAAACATAAGATTAAGATGACCCGCAGGCAATGTGGTGGCATATGTTGAGATTTCACAAATCAAAGAGGCTTGGGCTTCAAGTGTACTATTCCACCCATCAATGTCAGTTATCTTCGGAATATCAGGAATTACACCCACTCGAATATCGGGAAGTTCAGCAGTAACTGATTCTTTAGTTTCAGCAATCGTAGGTCTACCTGAGTCTGCTGCTGCTTTCTCACCAAGAGTAGTTCCATCATCGTAAGCTAGGTCTGGAACCTCATAATTTGGACACACACCAGCAGTTTGATACTTTCTAGAGAATTGCATCAGTCGGCCAGCCATCGTTGCAATTGCATGTCTGCTGAGACCTTCAACTCTGATGTTTCCATATGCAACACCAACTATATTCTCAACATCCAGATCAAGCATTGTTTTTTCAGCAATTATCTTCTTTCCACGGACTACACGTACAGCCCACTTATCATTCATAACACCTGCCTGTGCGGCGTAGCTTGTATTCGTGATACTTACAAGTGGGGAAATGGGATAAAAGTCGGTCATTACTTGGCCTCCATTACGTGGGTTTCTAGCTCATCACTAAAATCTTATTCAAAAGGATATCGTGATTGTAATCATTTTGTTTTAGGCTTTGAATTTCACACATAGAGTGAGAATTGAAACAGTGAGAAAAAGAGAATGGGACTAGATATCCTCCCTATCTAGTCCCTGTGGTATCTACACATAACCTGGTAAGATTTTAGATTCCTGAGGTTGTCTTTTCTTCACACTCTCAGCAAGTGCAGCAAATCGTTCGACATCTTTAGGAGATAGGCTTGGTCGGGTTTCCTCGAGTGCAAGCTCGAAATGCTTCATTGTTACAGGTTTTGCTTTCCAATCGTCACGAACAGCAGTCATCGCAGCTTCTCTACAGAGACCCTCAATATCAGCTCCAGAATAACCAGCTGTCATCTCAGCAAGTATTTTGAGATTGACATCTTCATCCAGTGGCATCTCCTTCGTATGCACTTTGAAGATTTCAAGTCGTGCTATATCATCTGGTGGAGGAACGAATACAATAGCATCAAAACGACCAGGACGGAGAACTGCAGGATCTAGAATATCTGCACGGTTTGTAGCACCGATGACAAGAACATTCTGTAGCGTTTTCATTCCATCAATTTCAGCAAGAAACTGGTTCACAATTCTTTGACTGACTCCAGTGTCGTCATTCGTTCCACGAGCAGCCATTATTGCATCAATCTCATCAAAGAAGAGAACACAGGGCGCAGTTTGTCGGGCTTTAGCGAAAATCTCTCGTATTGCTTTCTCAGATTCACCAACGTACTTGTTAAAGATCTCAGGACCTCTCACAGAAATGAAGTTCGCTTCGCTCTCAGTAGCAACAGCCTTGGCTAGGAGAGTTTTACCAGTACCAGGTGGTCCAAAGAGAAGGACTCCCTTGGGTGGTCTGATCCCCATTTCACGAAATACTTCGGGACGCTTGATCGGAGCTTCAACAGCTTCTTTCAGTTGAACCTTAACCTTTGCAAGCCCACCAACATCTTCCCACTTCACATCAGGTTTCTCAACATAGAATTCTCGAAGAGCTGAAGGGGACACGTCATTAAGTGCCATCAGAAAATCAGCTTGAGTTACGAAGAGATCACCCAGAATATCTGCAGGGATATCTCCAGTTTCTGGATCTATGTGGGGCAACGCTCTTCGCAATGCCTGCATCGCAGCTTCTCTAGCAAGAGCAGAAAGATCAGCACCCACAAATCCATGAGTCACTGCAGCTAACTGCTCCAGCTCAACATCATCTTGCAAGGGCATGGCTCGTGTATGAATTTGGAGGATTTCCAATCGACCCTTCTGGTCGGGAACCCCAAGTTCAATCTCACGGTCAAATCTTCCAGGTCTCCTAAGAGCTTCATCAATGTCATCGACACGGTTGGTCGCACCAATTACGATAACCTGGCCTCTTCCTGCTAATCCATCCATGAGAGCTAGCATCTGAGCTACAACTCGACGTTCTACTTCTCCTGTGACATCTGCTCGCTTTGGAGCGATGCTATCTATTTCATCAATGAAGATGATAGTAGGAGCATTCTTCTCAGCATCTTCGAAGGTTTCTCTCAGTTTTTGTTCAGACTCTCCGTAGAACTTTGACATGATCTCTGGACCATTAATCACTTTGAAATTTGCACCAGTTTCATTTGCTACAGCTTTAGCAATCAGTGTTTTACCAGTTCCAGGAGGTCCATGGAGTAGAACTCCTTTCGGCGGAGTGATACCAAGTCGCTTGAAGAGTTCGGGAGATTTCATTGGTAATTCAATCGTTTCACGAATCTTCACTAGTTCCTTGCTCAGGCCCCCTATGTCTTCATAGGTCACATCGGGTATCGATGTGTTCTCAACTTTCGCAGGTTGATTCAACACCTCGACTTCTGTATCGGCTGTGATTCGACCATATTTTGGTGGTGTTACATTCGTTGCAGTAAATTGAAGCCCTTGACCAATAGAGGTAATTAAAATCACGTCACCTCTTGTTACAGGGCGATTCAGAATTTGCTGCTTCAAGTATCTATCAAATCCTTGCTGGAAACGAACGGGTTGGCTTGGTGCAAGAACAACTCTTTTTGCATCAGGAATGTTTGCTTTACTTACTTCTACCATCTCACCTAATTTAGCTCCAGCATTGCTACGAATCAAACCATCCATTCGCACAATATCTAGTACTTCGTCTTCATTGAGACTGGGCCAACAGACTGCAATGGTTTCCTTTGAACCCTTGAGGAGAACATAATCTCCAGATCTAACCCCAAGGTGGTTTCTAACGTCTGAATTCAACCTAATTATACCGCGGCCCTGATCTTTGGGCATTGCAGCGGCGACTTTCAGACGAACATTATCTTCACTCATTATCATTCACTCTACTATATCACTCAATTTTCAGGTATCCTTCTTTGGGACCATCGTTACTAGCAGCTTTCTTCAGCTCAATCTCCAAGATGCCATTTCGAAAGGATACTCTTGAATTATCAATATCAACGTCAAAGTTCAAATCAAAAACTGCTTCATTCCCCTCGATTTGATCATTGACTAACAGGATTCTTTCTTCTACTTTCACATCAACCAGTGTGCTATCATTCTCCAGTTCAACCATGAAGAGAACCCTATCTTCTAGGTCGATAACTTCAGCATGTAATTCATCGCTGGGAGGAAACATTTCACCCACATCCGGGTTGCCAAACATTGAACCGCTCCAGTAGCTAATTGTTCCATCACCATCAGAAATCTGTCCCATAGATTTCATCAGGTGTTCAAACACCCTACGGAATACTGACTCGAACTCATCATCTATCATTTTTAAAATGGTCTCCAGTGAGAAGCCCCTGGACGACTATTGTCGCCCATGAGTCACCTGTTCGGGGCTCCTTTCTGTACAGATGCTAGTTAGCACCTAAGGTACCATTCGGTACCTATGATACCATCAGGTACATTAGTATATAAACCTTAGGAAGTGGATGAGCTCGTACTAAATACAAATTAACTCGTTTCCTCTTTGCGAAGAATATCTCTTGCAATGAGGACACCAGAAACAGAAGCCTGCATGAGACCTCGAGTTATACCAGCGCCATCACCAGCCGCATATAGATTGGTTACTTCAGTTTCAAGATTCTCGTTCAGTTTCAAACGAGAGCTATAGAATTTGACTTCTACACCATACAGAAGAGTTCCAGCTCCAGCAACACCAGGACATAGTTTGTCTAATGCATCAAGCATTTCCAAGATCGAACTGAGATGCCGGTATGGAAGTGCAAAGCTAAGG
>JAEOSL010000043.1 GCA_016840385.1 Candidatus Thorarchaeota archaeon
AACTACGGAGAGTTCGGTTTCATTGCAAATCTCATTGTACTTCCAACGTACAGAGGGCAGCAATTTGGCAAGACTCTCATGGAATTGGCAATGAAGCACTTACTCGATAGTGGTGCTAAATCACTCCTATTGGATGGAGTGCAAGAGGCAGTATCCCTCTACGAGAGGTTGGGATTCAGAAAAATCGCTAAATCCCTCCGTCTAGAAGCTTATGTTACCGGGAGAAAAACACAGCACACTCGTTTCATGAATGAAGAAGACCTCCAAGAGATTACTACTTTTGATGCTCAATATTTCGGAAGCCAGAGAGGTGAGTTTCTACAGATGAGATTCTCTGCATATCCTGAATTTGCCCTAGTCATTGAACAAGATGGTAAATTACAAGGATTCATTATGGGCAGTCGTAGTGGTAGTTCTTTGAGAATTGGACCCTGGGTCATGGACACTCAGGATGAAGGAGCGGAACATCTACTACTGGAATTTGCTGGATTGGAAAGTGGAACTCCACTGAAAATCGGTGTGTTGGAGAGCAATAAACAAGCAATCAAGCTTCTTGACCAATATGGTTTCAAATTGCGATCACATTCATGGAGGATGCTCTATGGAAAGGACACAGAGGTGACTCTCTCAAATCACCTCTATGCAATTTTTAGCCCAGTGAGAGGCTAGGTCTATCCTTTATTCCGACGATTCCTAATATCCTGAACTTTTCGAGTGAAATCAGTCTGCGAACCTGATTCCAGATGAGATTACGGCTTTGAACATCAACACCCAATGGGGTTAGTGTCACGTTAGGAGTTACATCGTATCCTTCATTACTATCTACTTACTCACTGCATATGTCATGACTCTAGAATTTCTTGTTCATCCAGCTGTTCGAGAAGTGTTGTTCGAACTAATCTGGGGAGATCGTTTTGAGAGGGATTTGGAAAAGAAGATGACAAGTACTGAAGTTGCTTTTACTAAGATACGGGACCGACTTCTGGAAGAAGACTTAGTCTATCAACTAAAAGGTGAACATGGGAATCCCTATTTGAGCCTTACAGATAAGGGACTTGCAGTAATTAACAGGCTCTACGAAATTGAACGAATTCTTGAAGGAGAAGACGTAGACGCGGAATGAACTCGAAACTGTCACTCCTAAAGTGACAAGGGATTTAATATTCTAGACTGTGTAGAGAAACTAGGGTTGATTATGGCTCAGGGTGTGTTTCTCCCCGAGGACGATTCCCCTCAACCATGGTCATTGCATATTCGAAGTCGTCTGGTGGTCCTCATTCAGTGGCAGGTAGTAAAAACAGTCTTATCTGGCGTAGAAGCTATTATCCAAAATATGATGTCTTAGGTCAACATATCCTAAGACTTCCAAAAACTCAATTCGATTCATATTTTAATTCAAGTAAGAATGAAAAACTAGGTGTCTTAACCGTGAATGAAGCTCATTTGAAAGCCCTACGTTGTCCTCAGTGTGGAAAGAACCTATTTCTCAACGGAGAAGGTGAGATTGTCGATGGACAAATCACATGTCAGAAAGGTCATACTTGGGAGATCAACAATGGAATACCTTCTCTTGTATATCCACCAATCAGCGATGAGGATGCAAAATGGATTGCTGAATATGATGAGATGGCTGAATCATATGATGAGATGGTAAAGCAGTACAATGAGTTCCTTGATGTTGATTTGATGAAGGAAAGATCTAGTTTCAGCCAGTTCATTCCAATAGAAGGACCCGTTCGGATAATAGATGTCAGTATTGGAACAGCAGCCAATTTCATCGCGCTTTATGAGTTATTCAAGAAACAAATGGGCCGATTCAATCTCCATGGAATGGATCTCTCTACTGGAATGTTAGCTGTCTCTCAACGGAAAATTGCTGAAGTGGATTTCGATGTTAGTCTTACATATGGTAGCGTTTTCAACCCACCTTACACTTCAAACTTTTTTGATATTGTACTTCATACAGGAGGGATCAATACTTTCTCTGATATTCACGGTGCATTGAAAGAGATGCTGAGATTAGTAAAATCAGGTGGAGTTGTGATTGTTGTTGATGAGGGTCTCTCACCTCAAATGCGAGAAACAGAGAAGGGGAAAGCGATAATCAAAGCAAACAGTCTATTCAACGCAAAACCACCTCTTGAATTTCTCCCAAAGAAAGCCCAGAATCTAGAAGTTTCCTATGTCATGAACGAAACCTTCTACCAAATGGTCTTCACGAAATGAGTTGCATATAGACCCAAACAGGTTCTACAAAATTAGAGTTTCAGTAGGAATAGATTTTGATATAAAAAAGAGAGGAGAGTGCTCATGTAGCTTCCCACAGGAGCACTTCTTTCATTGATGCGCTTCTAAGCTGCTTAGCATCAACAGAGGGCTGCTCAGTACTACGGTCAGATCCAACGATCTCGATATCTCGATTCATTGCAATCTACCTGTACAAGTATGAGTGTCTGATAGCATCTGTTGAAACTTGCTTCTTTAGCTTCTTTTTCTGCTTGATTGTCTTTGCTAGTGCCATATTATCTACCTCCGATAGATGTATGCGAATCCGATGGCGTTAATCCTGTGGACTCTAGCCATCTTGTCTTCTTGTGTTCCAGTTTCGTATCCGTGTCGGTCTGTTCGATACATTGTTAGTTACCTCAGTATTTCACGCAGGAACTACACCAGTTCCTATCTACTATGTAAACTAAATTCGTATATAAGGTTTGCTCTCCAAACCATTGAGCATAAAATAACCAATTTACCAAACTATAAACGTAATTTGGTTTAAAATAAGAATATAATTGAACCAATGGTTCAATAAACAAACTTATATTCTATGAGAGTGAAATAGAATACGAGCATGGGTCTATTATTTTGACCCGAAACGACCAAAAGGTGCGGAAAGACGTCGCTTCGGATGAAATTTGGAGCGGCCCCAAAACGAAAATGCATTGGTGAATACAACAATGGGCACTAAGACAAAGATCACAGAGATCACTGACAACCTAAAGGGAATTGTTCTTACAAAAGAGGGCAAAGCACCACAGAAAGAAATTGTTTTTGTTACAGATGAGGAACGAGCATCTGTTTTGGATGAACCTGTTAGACTCTACATTTTGCAGGTTCTTAGATCAGGTATCAAAGATACGATAACCTCAGAGAAGGTTGACGAGAATGGGGACAAGATCATCAGAGTGCGTGATGTTAAACGAAATGCTCTGTCTGTACTAGAGATTGTGAAATTGTCAACTGATTGTTGTGGACCTGATGTAGAGATTAGCAAGAATCAAGTATATCATCATTTACCCAAACTCGAAGAAGAAGGGTATGTAGCTAAGTATGGTACTGTGACCACTGGGAAACGAACCACTGATTATTGGCGTAGGACTGCATACGGATTTGTTCTTACCAAGGGAGAGTGGGTTGGAGGAAGTGGCACTTTGGCAAAGAAGATGAAGCCCTTTGTGGAAAAGATGCTTGACACCTTTGACTTGAAGGTATCAACCGCAGATAGAAAAGAATTACTTGAACTAATGACTAAGAAGACTGTGATGCAGTCTGATTGGCGAACCAAGATTGCAGAGCTCGTTAAAGGCGATGTTGCAGATAAAATGGTTCTCGAACAGTATGAAACATTACTGGACTACTATTCAATGGGATCAAAGGAATATCTTGACAATATCATGAGGATTAGGGAAATACTGTTCCCTAACGAACCCTTAGTCTAAGAGAATTAAACTACCGCTGCACAGATATTGGTCTGTGTTTCGAGAACGCCTTTGAGGTTCTTGAGTTTGTCAACGACAAAATTGCTCAGATGATTGTTGTTTTGAAATTCAGCCTTTATGATAATATCAGAAGCTCCAAAGATGACATTTACCTCTAGAACTTCATCCATAGTTTTTATGGTTTCAAAAACATCGTTTTGAGATGACATATCAACATTCAGCAGGATATATGCAGTCACAGTCATCAGAAGTTACCCTTCTTTTTCGCAATGTGTTCGACTTCGTAGAGTTCCTCTTAATCCTTTCCGCGTAACAGTTTTGTAGAGTAGAGCTGAAGTAATAGAATTAGATGTTGCCCTTCAAATGAATAGCAGCTTTTGTTATGTCAATGATAGTTAGCTCTGGAACTGCAGATGACTCTGCCCAAGCAACTGCCCAGCTAGAATCGTTAACCTTTACTATCATCAAGTGGCCTTCATCAGAACCGGCACTTCCAATGTAGAAGTCCTGTGCTGATCGGACTCTCTTGTATTTCACTCCCCCAGCAGAAACCTTTCCAGAGGCTTTCTGAGGAGCTTCAATTATTGACTTGATGTCTTCCATCAGATCCCAATTTTCAGTCTGCCAGACTATCTCCCCTTCTTTTACAACTGCAAAAGCCTGTATCTTGGGATTGTTCTCATAAAGTTGATACCATTGTCGACTAATAGCGGATTCCAAAATTAATCCTCCAATAATACAAAGGAAGTGTAATGGGGAATGGTTCCATAGGACGTTCCCCCAATTCAATCCAAAGTATATTTGCTATATTTTACCTTTCAGGGTTTTTGCTGCTCTATCGATGTCAACATAGACACCATCTGGTTGTGCATCAGGTGCAACCCAAGCAACAACCCATTTCTCACCCTCAATCTTTGCTAAGATAAGGATGCCATTTCCTTGGACGTTGCGAGCCACCAGACTCTCAGGTGTCGATCTCATTGTAGAGTAGCGAACATTGTTCTGTGTGATTGCAGGACTTTTAGATTTCACTGCAGACATGAGACTACCTGCATCTGCGGTAAGATCCCAATTATTACTCTGCCACAGGACTTGTCCACCTTCAGTTATTACGCCAAAAGCTTGCACCATATTGCCTGAACTATTGTATGCCATTGTATATGCATCCATGACAGGATCGCTCATTGTAAATTCACCCCGTTGAATATACGGTCTAAGAAAGAATCCGGTAGTACCTCTAAATAAACAAATGCTTGATGGCCCTATTTCGACAGGTCTGGTGAATACACTTATGCACGGTTACGTTTTTTCATACCTATGGACTCTGGACCTGTCTGGATGAGTGAAAAAGGGACATTCCTTCGAGTAATTGTCAAGCCAAACTCCAAAAAGAAGGAACTAATTGCTGAGAAAAATCCAGATTCAATATTGATTAATCTTGCAGGTCCAGCAAAGGAAGGGAAGGCAAACACAGAGCTAGTGAAGAGATTGTCCAAGCTCTTGAAAATATCGACTAGTTCAATCAAACTTGTTACAGGACATAAGTCGCGAGAGAAGATACTTTTGATAGATGGTCTAAGTGCTGAGGAAGTTGAGAAGAAACTCGCCCCATGATATAGGCAGTTATATAGCGGATATCCTTGGAAAAATCATCCCTGCGATCAATAGCCCAAGATTACAGAATACCCGGAGGCATCGACAGCAATGAACCTAGAGCAAGGAAGAAATCTCCAAATACTATTGTTTACAGTAGGTATTGCTTGGGCTGTTTATGCACTGTTGACGGGACGATTTGCTCAACCCGACGTATACATTGCACTTTTTGTTGAAGTCTTTCTCCTTTACCTTACTCTTATCAAACGCCAAATGAAAGAGAGAGAACTTCATATTTTCTTGCTCCTTATGGTCATCTATTTCATATTCATGACTCTCTTATTTTTCTTTATTGGATTTTTATCAGATATGGTGATAATGACATTGTCAGGAGTCGTGATCTATGTTGTTCTGACCGAACGCAAATGGCTCCGCAAAATCAGACCAAATGCTGATTCAACTAAAATTCTACTTGCGGGTATCTACTCTGCAGGCATCTTCTATATTCTCTTGGTAATGTTTCTTGGAGATTGGATGTACCCAGGAGTGATACTTGCACTGATTGTCGAGGGATTCTTGCTTTACAGCGCACTCATGAGACCTCCTCCCGACAAGACTGAGCTAACGGTCATTACAGTAATAGCAATGGCAACACTGCTTGTAGGTAGTTTACCAGTCCTACATCATGTTGTGATAATGGCTGTTGTGGGTTTACTAATTTATGGTGCGGTTCTCTCGGAGCCAAAATTCCCTCTGACGAAACGAGCCTTGGCAACTGGTATCGTTGTCGGAATCATCATGACTTTTCTAGGAATCTGGTTGGCACTGAAATTAGGAGTGGTATTTCTCGTAGGTGCAGAATTGTTGGGAGCGATATTTCTCACTGTGAAAGGAAGATATACACCAGAAGAAAATACCATCTCAGTAGCGATAGCAAACTCATCAGCAATGGTTGCAATTGGAGTTTTGATTACATTTCCTGCTATCGCGATATTTGAACCGACCAATCCGCTTTTCAATATCGGTTCTGCTATGTACAATCCGCTGACAACTCTTAGTTTTATTGTTGTAGTAACTGGGATAAGCGCAGTTTTTGGAATTCTATTACTAGCACCATTCAGAGACCGATTTGAGAATGAGGCGTGGCCCCAGGTCCAACCACAGGCATACACAATAAAATCGATTGGGGGAGATAGAGAAGCAAAGAAAACAGTTGGTATTGGGCTTGGTATAGCAACAGCATGGGTAGGAACCTCAAAGATTGCTGAGGGGCTCTCCGGAGCAGATCTAAGCTCATTTCCAAATGCATTATCCCCAGTAGTTCCAGCAGCTTCGGCCGTTCCAAGTTGGATAGGGATTAGTAATTCTCCCATGATGGTTGGAATTGGATTCTTTGTTGGATGGAAGAGGTCTCTTGTGATGGCTCTTGGTACTGTCATCACATTGCTAATTTGGATATTTATAGAGGGTGCTAGTCCAGCGGCCTTGTACGAATCCCATATCAAGAGACCAGAAATTCTGTATCTAGCATTAGGTATTTTTGCTACAGTATTGGCGGGAGATTTCCTAAGTGGTCAGAATAAAGAAACCGAGGACGAAATGACTCCTGAAGAATTTGAGGAGAAGACTTCATCTGATGTAATAGAAACTGATGGAGCTATTATTGTTGAAACGCCAATCAAGAGCACAGAACTACTGAAGAAACTACGTGTAAAGGAGTCGCTATTCTCAATAGAGATGTTTAGAGAGGAAGTTCGAGAGATTATTGCCGACCCACGTGGGTATATGAAGTCGAGAGGGGGGCAGATTCCAGTATGGATGGCCTTTGTTTCCCTTATCATGTTCCTGATTGTAGGAATAACCGTCTTCACTATCATTGTTCCATTCCCAGGAGTTCAGATACCTGTGCTTCTGTTCCTGATTGGTACACCAATTGCAATGGTTTCTGTTTACTTCACAGCACGAGCAATTAGTGAAACTGGAATGCTTGCAGGATATATCACAGATATAGTCGCAATTCCAGCAATCATTCTATTCCGTGTCGGATTTGCGGTTATTACTACATTCATGTCAATGCTTGGAGCTCTTCAAGACGCTGCGATTGCCCTCCTCGTACATCTGAAATTAGGACGTCTAACCAATGTACGCGGGAGAGACATTCTGAAAGCGGTGTTTGTTGGTGCTATGCTTGGTACTACAATTGGTTCATTCATTACATTCACTCTGTTTGAAACATATGGTGGCTTTGGTGGAACCGATCTTCCAAGTCCTGCAGCTCAGCTTTTCGGATTTCTCATCATAAGTCTTCAAGGAATTGGTGGAGTTGGTGGCGAATTCATGCTACCAGGGATGGATCAATTTCCAGGTATTCCTGGATTCATTTACTTGTTTAGCTTCGGTGTTGTTGGATTTCTTATTGGTAGAGAGTTGAACAAGCGTGAATTAAGTCCAATGAGTCTTGTAATCGGAGTTCTGATCCCATCGGCCACAGCAGTGGCAATTGTACTGGGTGGTTATATCAACTATCGAGTTGAGAAGGACACAGAACCTGAAAAGCCTCTCACTGATGAAACTGCAATCCAGCAGCAAGTAGAATTGCAGGATGCTAATTATGGTAGAATGAGTAGAATACTTAGTGGAATTGTTGCCGGTGAAGCAGTTATCACGGTTATATGGGTCCTCTCTATTGCACTTTCAGCAATATTACTTTGAGATTAGAACTCTTTCACATAGTCTGCAAGTAGTTACAAAAATTTCTTGAAATCGTTCTTTTCAAGAATATCTCCTCTATTTACGATAAGTTTCTTCCAATGCTTTGTCCCATTCATCAACCTCAGTTTCTGTACGGGACCGTTTCTTTCTCGCTCTTTCTCGCTCCTTACGTGCTTTTGCAGCTTCTTTGCGACGCCGTGCAAGATCTTTCTTTCGCTCTTTCTCAGCTTCCTTTTCTTCATTCGTTAATTCTTCTTTCTCAACTTCTGCTCGCTTTGAGAACCAAGTAATCACCATTGCAGCAAAGGGGAAAAGAAGAACCACAGGGAGAAAGAGGAGAAGCATCATTTCGGGCTGGAGAATCTCCATGCTAGTCTGGATTCCAATAGGCAAACGTAAGATTGTGGTTACTACTGCGGGACTCATCAAAATGAATGCGATAGCAATAACACTCAGAAATCTAATTGCGGAACCTGTGATTGTTGAGCCGATTACATATGCTGATGAGGGTGCTGCAGCCTTTGCTGTCAGTTCGTCTCTTGCTTTCGAATCTGTTTGAAGAAGTTCATCAACGTATATCTGAAGCCTACGAACATCTGAAACTGCATCAAGATTTTCAAGTGCATCCTGTGAACCTACTACTTTTCGTTCAATAGCTTCTCGCAGGAATGAGAATGCTGTTGCACTTGTGGTTCGACTAATACCAGAACTTGCTACTTTTTCTCCTCGCTCAATTGCGTCTTGTTTTCGTGTAGCTTGTCTGAGCGCGAGAAGTTGTTTTTTGAGAGTTTCTTCCCGGTCCTCAACAGGCTTCCCCACCGAATGACTGTATATCATCTGGTAGCTTACTTCCAAGTAAGCAAATGAAATAATTGCTAGAAGTTGAAACGTATTTGTTAGGAAGAGGACAAAGTCTGTTGGGAAGGGATCTAGATTAGGTACACTCAGTAATTTGTAAGATGCAATAATGATGATTGCCTGAATTGATATGAAAGAACCACCTACGAATTTGTGATCCATCCTTGCAAGAGATTGCAAAAATAAGACAATACCAATTCCAGCAAAGAGGAAATACAAGAATAGAAATGTATTATCCCACAATGCAGAAAGCACTGAAGACATATTGACACCGAAAGAAGTCCAGACCTGTTGAAGATTGGTCAATGGACCATCAACACCATAGGGTTGTATGTACCACTGTCTTAGAACAAGTGTATTGTAAAGTCCTACAACCATATCGTTGGGAAGTACTCCTCCTGCAAATGCACTAGCTAGTCCACTAATCATTGTAGTTGTTAGGAAGAAGAGAAGTAAGGAAAGTAGACGAAAGACTGTAACAATGAAGTCATATGGTGCATTCCAATGCCAGATGTCATTGACATCCAGAAAGAAGTACACAAGATAAGCCATTGCAGAAAAGGTGACAACAGATGCAATGCGTAGAATCCAGGTAACGACTTTCAAAACATTGCAACCCCCTTCTGTTTTGCTTGATTGTAGGTCTTGATTATGGCTGGAAGGAAATCCTCAGGTCCTACATTGATAACCTCAATACCAAATCTTGCTAGAGCTCGAGCTATTTTGTTTCTACGCTCCCAGAGTTCCTCAGATACAGCTTCAGAAAGCACTTTCTCAACAGGCCCAAACTGACCGACAGGTGCTTCAAACCACGGTCCAAATGGACTGATTACCATTGCTTTGTGACCATTAGCCACCAGAGTCTTCATAGCATTAAGTAGGGGTGCTGGGCTCTCTTCAAGATCAGTCATCCAAATGAATAAAGATCGCTTCTTTGTATTGCTAACAACATACTGAATTGCAGTTTCGTAATCACTCCAACCCTTTGGTTCCGCAGCGGCTAAAGCTTCCAATACATCATACATATGATTGGGTCGTGTGCCTGGGGGGACAAATCCATGAACTATATCACTGAATACGCACGTACCAACTAAGTCCTTCCTCTCAAGTCCCATATGAGTCAATAATACTGCTGCTCGAATTGCATACTCAAGTTTTGTATTCTCAGGATATCCATTTCCCATACTTCCGCTGGTATCGACCATACAGATGACCTGTATGTTTTTCTCCATCTCATACTGGCGGATGACCATATCACCGGATTTTGCGCTTGTCTTCCAATCGATTAGTCTGAATTCATCTCCGGGGACATATTCTCGAAATCCTGCGAAGTCTGAACCCATCCCAATAGTCTTTGTTCTATGAGCTCCAAACATGAGTCCTAGTTGACGCTGTTTTCCAAGAGCTTCCATTCGACGAACATCTTTCCATGTGGGATAAACCAAAATCTTAGTCTGTTCTTTTAATGTTCTCTTGTAATAGTGGAAACCTAATCGGTCTCGCATTATCACTTCGGTAGGACCGATATGATATCGGCCACGCATACGTGCTTGTAGAATATAAGAAAAAGTAATGCTACTACCTGGTTCAATTCTTGAGGCTATGAAGTTCTCACCTATTGCAAGAATCCAGGTTTCGGGGTATTGATCATGAACTTCTATGAAATCAAAATGTCTACGTGAAACATTTCTAATTGTGACTCTGACTCGAAGAAAGTCTCCGGAAAAGACTTTCACCTTGTCAATTTGACGGTCTACTTCTATACCAGCGAGATTTGCAGTGAGTGCAAAGAGAGGTAGTGTAACAACTAATCCAATCACAAGATAGACACCTAAGAGTACGAGGTAGAAATTAACGAAAGAGAATCCACTAGTTAATAGCAGAACCCCTGCGAAAACTACTACAAAGCCTCTCTGTGTTATCACAACAAATCTTCTCCAGTTTTACCTAGGACAGTCAACTTCACCCAAGATCTTTGTAACTATACGTTCTACTGTGAGACCTTCAAGCTCAGCTTCAGGCTTCAGCATTAGACGGTGGTTAAGTGTTTCAACTGTGAGTTTTCGTACATCTTCAGGAATGACATAGTCACGGCCATTCATTGCAGCTCGTGTCTTGGATGCATTCATCAAAACTAGAGAAGCTCTTGGAGACCCACCCAGTAAAATCTGAGGGTCATTCCGTGTCCTGATGACAATATCTCGGATATAGTGGATAACATCCTCTTCTAGGAAGACTGTCTTGCAAGTATTTTGCATACGAATCATTGTTGCAGGATCTGCGAGAACTCTGAGATCAGTTGCTTCTCCAAGGTGTTGTCGTCTGATGACCTCTGCTTCTTCATCCTCAGTAGGATAGTCAAGTATTAGGCGAAACATGAACCTATCAAGTTGTGCTTCTGGAAGAGGATATGTTCCTTCTTGCTCTACAGGGTTCTGAGTTGCAATGATCAGGAAGGGCTTTGGAAGCTTTCTTGTAACACCTTCAATCGATACCTGACGTTCTTCCATTACTTCAAGCAGAGCGCTTTGAGATTTTGGAGGACATCTGTTAATCTCATCAGCTAGAACCAAATTTGAAAATACAGGTCCTTTTCTGAACCAAAACTCTCCAGTTCGCTGATTAAAGACATTACTACCCAACAAGTCAGCAGGTAGTGTATCAACCGTTAATTGTATTCTCTTGTAGTCACATCCGAGGATTGATGCATAAGTTTTAGCCATGTAGGTCTTAGCCAACCCAGGAACTCCTTCAAGTATCACGTGACCGTTAGACAGCATTGCAGTGAGTACGTTCGAAAGAATATCTTCTTTCCCGACGATGATTCGATTACACTCACGAATGATCTCCGTTGTTATTTCCCGAACCTCGTCTAAACTCATAGTTGCTGTTGAGGAAACGGTCGTTGGTTCGTTTTCTTCTGTTGTCATTATTTCTACCTCTGATTTATCTTATATCTATCAATAGTGATTGGATATTACGCATAAAGAAGAAGAGCTCCATCATCTCGCTCTCCTTGATTTTCATATTAGGATCTGCTGAAATCTCCTCAATTCGGTCAATTGTGGCAAAGAACTCAGCTTGCTTTAGTTTGGAATCTTTATACTGCATCAATTCAAACAGTTTCTTAGGGTCATATGTACTCCATTGTTGTTGTTGTCTGAGACCTCGTTTCATTTTTCTATATAGCATCTTCACAACTCTAGAAAAGTTACCCTCGGTTCGATAGTATGACATACGTTCACCAAAGTATGTCTGACCACGACGAAGGAAAACATCAGACACGCTCTTGACTTCAGGTTTCTTCAATTCGGGCAGATATTTTTTGATGCCAATAGCTGTTACGAGGGGATAAAGTGCGGAAATATACGGTAGTGATGAAAGCCAAAGCACTCTTCCTAAGTATTGACCAAAGAAGAACTCTCCAGCACTCAAAGGAACTGCTAGTAGTTGCTCGCAGAATATTACTGGTACTTCAGTATCAGATCTTGATAACCATTCTATCACATTGGATGCAAATTGACGATTTCCTGAGAATTGACCGTACATGTCATTGGTGAATATACTCGGATCACTAACTGCAACAATGCGACCTCCAGTTTCTCCACCTTGGGAGAAATCTAAAGCTCCAACTACAGGAAGGCTACCAACCCAAGTTTCGTTAACAGGGTCAGGTGTTGGATCGGTTATATTGGTTTCACACCAAGAACGTGGAGTGCTCCACGCAATACCAGCTTGTCCAAGAAGACAGTATGGATTGAGCGCTGATGCCCAGTTGAGGTGGAGCTCGGTCACGCCCTGTGTAAGAAGTCCTCCATCACTTCTGAATCCGTAGGGATTAGTGAAGTCACGAATAATCGGAAGACGGGGTTCCTTGATTGGGTCATACGAATCGAGATCAAGTAAGACACCTCCAGTGAATGAAAGTAAACCCCTAGTCAAATTTGCAAGTGGACTACCTGCTAACATTGAACCCATCAACGTATTTAGTATTGCAAAAGAAGAGTTTGCAGTACCAAAATCGTCAGCTATCAGTACACCTCCTCCTGCAAGTAAATGCGTGAATATAACTAATGTAGCATCAAGACTGAAATCCCGAACCGGACCACTGATGATAAGTACCGCAGACCCATTTTCTCTAGTCAAGACACTCATAGATGCCTGAATGCTTCGTACTTCGCGGGATGAGTCTTCGATAGCAATTCTGAATTGGCTATAACCATTCCACTCTTCATTGTAGATTGAGAAATCGTGTGTATACACTGGTTCTGCGCCTATGAACGTATAACCAGCAAGCATGCCTACAGGTATCCATGATAATAGGAAGAGGACAACTTGCAAGATTTCTTTCCAGCCCATCAATATCTCTCCTGATTTTTTACTCCATTAATGAGCTTGTGTCAATCCTGGGGTAAATGTCAGTGAATACACGCAATGCTGCTTCATAACGCTCACGAGTCATCTCATGGTGTGAGAAACGAGCTTCTTCATAAGTTTGAACGAACTGCTCAACTGATGATTGATCAAGTGGAATTGATTGAAGTACGCGATCCAAGTACTCGCGTGCAGTTTCTGAATGGGTTCTTTCAGACCCCATCTTTGAACCACACATCTGCTCGAAAGTACGATACGCCAGAGTTATGGACGCACCATATTTTCCTGCATCTGCAAGTTTCTTGATATTCCGTAGCTTGGTGGGTATATCAATTCCTCTCGATATTACAACTGAGCGGAACATTCCTTTCACAATATACAGATACGCTAGTACAGCAATAATTGCTCCTACTAGTAAGACATCTGCGATTACTAAGTCCATTCCTTGCAATATTATACCACCTGTTGTTTGAATCGAAATTCCATATGTGTCAGAAGATACTGACGGGACATCGTTTGATGTGAGTGTGATTAAGAAATTAAAAGTCCCTGCATTTTGACCCGGTATGTTGTATTGAATAATCCCATCAGAATCAATAGTGAGGGGGACTTCCTGTGCTCCATTAAGGTCGAGTAATACAGGACGATTAACAATGATATTCTGTTCAGGGTCAGTCACATAGACTTCAATGATGAAATCCTGACCCGGAGTCACTGTGGTTGGTGATCCATTGGTGAAAACAGGACGTGTGAAGATGTGAATTGATTCTGCGGAAACACTCGAGTCTCCATTGAGGTATGTACTTCCTACATAATCAACAGTAATTTCGTAGTATCCACTGCTAGACCAAGAAGCAGGGATAGTTACAGTGACAAAACTCCTAGAGCCAGATACCAGTGTGACTGAACTAATGTACGTTGAATTAAAACTGATGTCGATTGAAACTCCATTGATTGGAGCTCCATCTTCATCAAAGAGCTCGAGCTGTATAGTGAATGTTTCTCCAGGCATATAGGACGCACTATCCACTCGGACACTAACAGTGGAATCAACTACTACAATTACCGTCCATGATCCACTAACTGATAATACATCACGGTCTGGATCGATTGATTCAATTGTGATTATGTATTGACCACCTAATACCGTATTATCAACAACCAAATCAAAAGAGAAGATTCCGGCACCATCTGTGGAAGTTGTATAACCTGACGAACTGACAATACCTAGTACTCTTATGTCAACAGAAACAGTTCCAAAACCGCCTTCATTCTCGACATACCCAGTAATTGTTATTGTGTCGCCTCTTGAGAATATGTTAGAGGGAGGTTGAGTGTCTAGATAGATGTCAATGTATTCACGTACTTGCACATCTGCGAAATTTGTAGTAACATCAGGAAATGCTCCAGTAGGCGCATTGAAGAAAACATAACCTGAATTATTTCCGACAGCGTCTGTGTATGGTATAAGATGAGCATAGCTATAGTTACCAGTAGCATCAGCAATTTCAGTTGATATTAGAATAGAGTCCCACCATATTTCAATTGAATATCCTGTCAATGGTGTACCATTCGAGAAATGAGCAAAACCAAAGATGGTTATTGTTTCACCGAGATATGCAGTAGTAACATCTACATTTGCTGTAATCACAAGTGAATGCACTTGGATATCAATCGAACGTGTTGATGACATTCCAAAAGTCGCAATACCAGCAGGGGGTATGTATGCCCAAACTTCTCTTATTCCCAAAGCAGTTCCTTCGGGAACTTGGTACAGAATAGCGAATGCTCCAGCACCATTGGTCATCACATCAGCCATCCAGAAGTATGCACCAAAGGGGTTTCCCCAATATAGCGATACCAAAGAGAAATTGTAGAGAGAGCCATTATCCCATGTCACAATACCTGTAATATTCAGATTGTCAAGGACAATGACTGGTGCAGGTGACTCCGGAGATACAGTGAACACCGTAAATATGGGTGTTGGGGCAATGATTTGAATTGTAGGCACGAATTCTTGTACACCTAAAATCCAGGGATATGGTGCGGTGAAGCGTACCTCAAGGTCGTAAAATCCAACTGGTGTGTCGGATGGAATTGTCCATGACAATGAAAAGGATCCATCTGATGCAGTAGTTGCATTGTCTACGGGGACTCCTAATAAGAGGAGTTCAACATATGCGCCACCATATGAAACACTCGGCGAAACGTACCAAAGGGTACCTGTAACTACAACTGTGTCAAGTAAGTAATAGATTCCAACAGGAGTGTTTAGACCGACAAGGTCAGATTGCCACTGTTGTAGGGTAAGAATGGTATGGACAGACTCGATTGAGGCATGCAGAGCGGATCCAACATAAAATCCATACACATGGATTCCAGTTCTGATTGTATCATAATCCATTCCTGAATAGAACAAGTCGCCATGACCCGTTCCATCAGTTGTGATGTTACCAATCAAAAGAAGGGTACCATTTCCATAATCCCAGTATATGTTCACATCAGTAAATTGTATTGCAGTACCATTGTGGGCGTAGTATAGATGAGCATGAATTGTGAGAGTTTCATTCTGCATAACAGGATTGGGAAGAGCAGTAACATCCAGATTGATTGCATATTTTACTGCATCAACGTCGAAATAATAATCAAGAACGTCATTGTTAATCGGGTCTGTTGCAAAATATTGGAGTCTGAAGTTGTACGTCAACTCGAATTGAGGTATTGCGAGCTCAGCATAGAAGGTTCCGGTGATGTTAGTTGGCAAATAGCCTAAAATTTCCCATTGATTTGTTGTATTCCACCATGCTAATTCAACAAGCTCTCCAACTAGAGGTGGTGCACCTCCAGCGTATGTCAAATTGCCTTGTACTACTATGATTTCGTCAACAAAGACCTGACTAGGAATATTCGTTACTATCTCAAGGTCATACCTGTTCAATTGAATTGGAGGGGCTAAATCTGCAAAAGCATCAGTGTAAAGCCCATATGTATCGGTCCAGTTTACATGAACGTCAACAAAACCAGTGGCCATACTTGTGGAGAGATTGTATTGGAATTGGTAATCACCATTGATGTCTGTAAACTTCTCAAATATCCAAGGTAATGGTCCTGAAGCATTATACCAGTGGATGAAAACTCGCTCAAATGGGATTGGTGTTCCATTTGAGAACTGGAGATGACCAGTAATCTGAACAGTTTCATTCAGGTAGTAACTTGCAAAGTCTGAATTGACTGTAATCAATGTACCAGTTAGTTCAATCGTTAGAGACTCAGGAAGTGATGCACCATCAGCGATATTGGTGTATGGAGAAGTGAAGTTGACCCAAACACTTACTGTTTCAATCCCATGACTGAGTGGAATTTGATAATAGAATGCATACACTCCGAGGGCATTGGTCCAAGTTGTTCCAATAAGAACACCATTAGGATATGTAGAATTTGCCCAATATACTTCAAGCAGTTCAACAGAGAGAGGAGAACTTGAGTTCTCAGGCAATGTGGCTGTACCTTGAATTGTGACAGTCTGTAACAGATTAATGGGATCAGGAGAATCAGCTATGGTGATATCAACATCATATTGCTTCACGTTAGTACCGAGATGTGTTGACTCAGAGTTTGCCAATTCAGGAATTGGTGAACTGAAGTTTGCCCAGTAGGTTACAGGACCAATATATCCTGCAGGGACTAGGTAACTCACTTCGAAATATCCATCTGCTGCAGTAATGTTCGAGCCTATGTTAATCAGAGATCCATTATCCCAATATACCTGAATCGTTTGTGATCCAATACCCGAGCTATTTCCTGCATATTGTAAATATCCAGAGATTGTATAGGTGTCTCCAATGAAAATAGGATCTGGAAGTGGGTTCATAATTATCTGCGACCCCTCTGAACCTACTTCAATGTCAATCGATATACTCCAATTTCCAGCTATATATTGCCATGGAGATGTCCAGTTTGCACGAGCTATATAGAATCCTTCACTTTGAGCACCGGGAATAACATATGACCATTGAAAACCACCAGTAGCATTAAGGACACGGCTACTGTTAGCCTGAGTTCCAAAGAAAGTACTCACAGTCTGACCTGACGGTAATAGTGACCCATTTAAGAATCGGATTGTACCATCATAAGTAAGGGTACCACCCGTACTAACTGATAGGGGATTTACAGAAAAGTCAAAATCTACCCGACCCCATACTGTGACTGTAGAATTATCGGCGGATCTCGCAGGATAAAGACGCCAAAATCCCAAAGTGGGATGCATGTCACCAGCATAGGAGGACCAGACCTCATGTGGTCCAACTTTCATTAATGCTAAATCAAGTGGGTCAACATAGATATCATATTCATAGTAGCCATACTCATCGATAAATGCGTCACCTACTATTGTTGCATCCCACATAATCTGGATGTATCGATTATCATATTTTGAACTATTTACAGGACTTCCTTGAGCAGTCATTATCCCATACACATGAACTGTATCGTTCCAATATGCAACATGAGTGTCTAATCCAAGATTGATATCAAGTTCATGAGTTTCTGCCAGAACAACATCTGGAGATTCTAATGACGAAGCTTCATCGGCCATGGGAACTGGTGTACTAACGGCATAAACTTGAGTTGCATTATAGACTTGGAAATAGGGATTCGACCAAGTGGCAGTTATGTAATGAAAGTCTACTGTAGAGTTACTGGGAAAGGTGTAAGTGATATTTGCGATTCCAGGGAATGAATCTCCAATGACGGCAGTACCTATCAATTCTGTATCTGTTACATCATAGAATGTGACTAATTCGGGAGTTGTGAGGAGAACCCCGTCAACAGTAATTATTGCACTCAGATCAAATGGAGTTCCAATATCAGCATAAATGAGAAGGTTAGTTGGCCAGACTGTCAGCACAACATCGGAAACGGGTGTATTCCCAGGATCTTCTCCACCACCCATATCATCAGGAAGTGGTGCAGGAATAACTTGAATCCACTCGCCAGCAAGACCATCAGGATGACCAGCCATCGGAATGAAAACTTCAGCCCAAAAGGCCATGTGACGAACCATGAGGGTTCGCATATCTGCTGTGGGATGCGGTTCACCTAGAGCATATCCAGTGACTACCCGTGCAGGTATACCCAAATCACGCATGAAGACACAATATGCAGTAGCAAAATCTTGGGGGAGACCATTTCCACGTTCTAGAAACCAATCTGTTACTTCTCGAGTACCTGGACGGTCTAATAGAGCTTCTACTGTAATGTTAAGTGTAAATGTACTTTGGAAATATGCTTGGACAGCCATAACAGTTTCAAAGGCATTAGAACCAACACCAACAAATTGACTGATATTATCAGTTACACGCTGAGTGAGAGGTAGGACCAGAGAGAGATCTCTGTAAATATCGGTGCTTGGAGGGGCAAATGCACCAAGTTGTGCAAGAGCTTGAACTTGATTAATATCCTGATCAACAAATGTGACCTGAAAACTAACCAATACATCGGTCCCTGTTATTCCATCAATCAGAGGGCTGAAGAGAAGTGTTCCATAATCATCAGTTTCTAAATCATAATACAATAATCGTGTTGGAACATCTGGAACATAGAGGTCATCAACAAGTGTATAGGTTTCGAATGAATCTTCGATAACACGGATAAGGGGAAATAGCGTTGGAAGTGAGATTGTACCCACCTCAGCACCAGCTGTAGCATTGAAGAGTATTGTATAGACTGTGTTATTGGTAGCTGAGAGGGGGATAAGTTCCTCACCTGGAATTAAGAACCGTGTATTTGTGAGAGTTTTAGACCAACTAGACCCATCATATTGGTCATACGATTCTATTCGCCATAACTGCCCCGGATCCGCAGGCGCCACATAGAACACAGGGTCATTCATCCGGTCCAGCAAATCATCTGGCAAAGTATCGTTAAGCTGGAGGTCGGTGTAGTTCAAATTGTCAAACCAGTTGCTATCCTTACCTGCAAAATCATGTGTGTATGGCCAGTATTCAATGGTGTCGTATTCGAAATGTGGATCGTAGGGTCTTACATTTCCAGACTGAATCAAAACAAAGCTATAGATTCCCCACACTAAGCTGGCAACGATAAATATCGAGCTAATTATCGCAGTGATGCCCATTCGCTTTCGCGTGGTTCCTTCAGCGCTCAAATGTTTGGTCCTCTCATTTCCCCAGCGAGGGGTTGGTGGTAACTTTACGATATTTGGCGTATCAAGTCACCCTCAAGCGTCCATTTCTAGTAATTAAAGGGTTTCTTGGTTAACCTCAATTCTGTTTATCGAAACGACTTGAGGGTACAAAAGGTCATAGAAAGTAGCTCTAGATAGCCTTTAGTGGGACTCTCAGGATGAAAAAAACATGTCTGTAAAATTGAAAATCATAGATTTCGTGCAAAAAGAGTTCTCAAATTTCAATAAAGGAGCTCACACTTTAGATCATATTAAGAGAGTGTATACACTATCAATGCAGATTGGGGAAGGATTACCTATCTCTACAAGGGTTGTTCAAGCCGCAGCTCTGTTACATGATGTTGGAAGACCGAAAGAATCTGAAACAGGGGTTTCACACTCAATCCTTTCTGGAGAGATGAGCAAACCACTTCTACAAGAGCTCGGGTACACTGAAACCGAGATTGAACACGTTATTGATACAATCCGAACACACAGATTCAGTGAGGGTATCGAACCTAATTCCCTTGAGGGGAAAATATTGAGTGATGCAGACAAACTTGATGCTATGGGTGCGGTTGGTATCTATAGAGCAATTGCACAGGCAGAATCGAAGGGAAAGGGTTTGATTGGATTTCTACAGCATGCAGATGAGAAGCTTCTGAAATTGAAAGACTTGATGTATACCAAGAAAGGAAAGGTTCTTGCAATAGAACGTCATAATGTTCTCCAAAGATTTGTAGATGTACTGCGTGAAGAGATTGCAGAGTATTACCTATGAAGTATTTTCAAAATAGAGGTACAGATATGATTCCCGCACCATGTCTTTCTCATCCATTCCGAGGTTCTCAACCAACTTTAGAATTCGTTCTCTAGCTGCATTCATACCGTCCTTTCCGTCAGCCATCAATTCAAACTCAATATAACGTCCAACATCGGTTACAGTATCCAGAGTGACTGTGATTCCATCAATATCGAAGAACTCTCTATGTTTGGAAATATTAGCTACATGCTTGAAACCTGTATTCAGCAGGATTTGAGACATAGATTCCATTCCGTTCTCATCCAAATACACAGTGTACTCAATTCTGGTCTTGGTCTTCTTGTCAATTTTAGGTCCTTTGTATGTGAGTTCAACAGGGGCCTGTCCCGATTCAGTTGTAGTGGGACCTTCAGTACGGGTTCTATGCCGAAGACGAACTGATTCATCAGTCTTAGAGAACGAGCGACACGGATGATCATAGTAACTATCAACTTGGAATTCAGAGTTCAATGCAACCCCTCCAGCTTGAAGGATTGTCTTCTTCATTGTGTCCTTGTCAGCTAATGGAAGTTTTACTTCTACTTCATAGGGTTCGTCCAAAATCATTTCCTCGATGTTGTGGTGTATTTACAGCTGTTAGGTGTTTCCATAAGTCATGCCACAAGCCAAATAACGACACTGCAATGAAAAGAATAGGCTGGTGTAGACGTGTCACGAATTAGTAGCATTAAATGTGCAAAATGCGGAAAAGAGTACGATGAAGAGAATGTTCCCGCAAACGATGGTTGTGGTGGAAGGATTGATTTCACTTTCGACCTTGAGGCACTCAAAGAGATATTTACGAAGCAAGATCTTTTCCAAAGAAAATCAGGACTTTGGAAGTATTTTGAGCTAATGCCTCTAAGATCTCGTCGCAATATAGTCACACTTGGAGAAGGAAATACACCATATCTACAGAGCAGAAGACTGGCTGACGAATGGGGAATGAAGAACCTCTTTTTCAAGAATGAGATCTTCAATCCATCAGGCTCTTTCAAGGATAGACCAATCTGTGTCGGAGTTAGTAGAGCCCTAGAAGATGGTGCTAAAACCGTATCAGCTGCCTCTTCAGGAAATGCAGCAGCAGCAATGTCATCCTATGCAGCTCGGGCAGGATTACAATCAGTTGTCTTTGTACCTGAGGATGCACCATCAGGGAAACTCATTCATCTCAGAACACTTGGTGCTAAGGTGTTCCGAGTAAGCAAAGTGCAAGAAGGAGTAGATCCCACAACAACATTGCTACAAGCAGCTTGCTCAGAATTTGGTTGGACTCCTTCACCATCATTTGGACCGTTCAATTGTTTCCAATTTGAGGGAACAAAATCTCTAGGTTATGAAATAGCAGAACAGTCTGAATGGACACCACCAGATTGGATTCTATTCCCAACTGGGAGTGGTGGGCTCATGGCAGGTACAATGAAGGGACTCTGGGAGTTCAAGGAGATGGGACTTATTGACACGCTACCAAGACCTGTGGTAGTTCAGCCTGAAGGATGTTCACCAATTGTTCGTGCCTTCAATGACCAGCAGGACCCTTTGAATATCACTCCTTGGGATTCCAATGAAACTGTTGCAGGTGGTTTAGCGGATCCATTTCCGTGGGATGGAGATGCTGCATTGAAATATCTTAAACTAGCAGATGGTAAAGCAATTGCGGTATCAGATGCAGCAATTGAAAATGCTCTTGTCGCTCTTGGAAAATTTGAAGGGATATTCGCAGAACCCAGTGGTGTAGCAGCTCTTGCGGGATTGAGAGAACTCGTAGACCAAGGTGTAATTGACCCATCAGATAGCGTAGTTGTACCAATTACTGGCTCAGGATTCAAGGATTTAGCAACACCAGACAGATTGACACCGGGAGTGCCCGTAATTCCACCTGATACACTAGAATTGAAGAAAGCACTTGATAACTACTAACAACTAGGTGAAAAAATGAGCGCACATAATGAATTCATGAAAGCAGCAGTTGAAGAGGCCAAGTTGGGGCTAGAAGAAGGGGGAATACCAATTGGTTCGGTGCTTGTCATTGATGGTAAAATAGTGGGTAGAGGTCATAATAGACGTGTTCAGAAGGGAAGTGCAACCTTGCATGCAGAGATGGATTGCCTTGAGAATGCAGGAAGACTCAGTGCAAGTGATTACAAGAAATCAACTCTCTATTCAACACTCTCACCATGTGACATGTGTAGCGGAGCAGCCCTACTATATGGTATTCCAAAGATTGTTGTCGGTGAGAATAGGAACTTTCAGGGTCCAGAGGAATATGTAAGGAGTCGAGGAGTTGATGTTGTAATCATAGATGATGCTGAATGTATCACAATGATGGAAGACTTCATCAAAGACCGACCAGACTTGTGGAATGAAGATATTGGAGAATGACAGGATGTCTAGGAAAGAACTGCGGCAAAAGGCAAAGACCATTGCCAAGGAGTATGAATATCTCCCCTATATGATAGAGAGATATCTTGCACTATGGGGAGAAGAGGAAACCCTGCAGTTCATAGAAGCCTGCGAACAGCCAATTAAGACATCGATTAGACTCAATACTTTGAGGATAGAGCCAGAGAAGGTTATTGCTAGTTTACAGAAGAAAAAGGTCGATTTAGAAAAGATACCTTGGTTGACTCACGGGTATTATGCAGACTTTGAAGGGCGCTCTACACCTGGTGCGTTCCTGGAGCACATGCTGGGATACTACTATGTTCAGGGTGTACCATCTATGACCACTGTTGAGGTTTTGGACCCACAACCTGATGAAACGGTTTTGGATCTTGCTGCAGCGCCTGGAGGAAAAACAACACATATTGCACAACAGATGCAAAATACGGGTAAAGTTCTTGCAATTGAGATGGATCGACAAAGGCTTGCAAGTCTTGAGAGCAATATTTTACGATGTGGAGTGACAAACGCATTAATTCTTCGAGGCGATGCGAAGAAGGTCGAGAAATTAGGCTTTGAACCAGATAGGATTCTTCTTGATGTACCCTGTTCAGGTGAGGGATTAATTCCCCTTGATCCTACAAGAAAAACCAGCAAAAGCATGGCAGATATCAGATTTTGTGCAACGAGAGAAGATGAGTTGCTAGATGCTGCAGTGAATGTACTAGCACCTGGAGGTACAATTGTTTACTCAACTTGTTCAATCGCACCTGAAGAGAATGAATATATTGTTGATGACATCTTGAAACGGCATCCTGAGATGAAGGTTGTACCAATTCCTCTTGATTTTGGAACGCCAGGGTATTCCGAACCCTTTGGTGTTAGTCTTGATGAGTCACTGAAACTGAGCAAACGATTCCTCCCTCACTTGCATGGTTCTGAGGGTTTCTTCATCTGTAAGATGATAAAGGAGGAATCCGCATGAAACCTGAACTACTAGATCCTATCGAGTGGGAGTCCATAATTGAGTCAATCGATCGGGAATTTGGACAAGGTATTACGAAGAAACTTCTTGGTAAACTAACTCCAATGGCTCTTGTTGATAGGAATTGGAGGAATATCTACCTCATACCTACATCATGGATGAATATGCTCTTTGAAGAACCACCCAAAGGTTTTGATTATCACTTAATCGGGAAGCAACTTGGAGTCATGACAAAAGATCGGTTTAGGCTTAGTCTACAAATTTTACCAGATTTAGCTCAAATGACATCAAAGATATTGACTGTTTCAAAACGGGGAGCAGAATCCTTCACATATGGAAGAAGTATACTCAAAGAGTCAGTGGTTTATCTGGATTTCAACCTGTTGAGAAATCAGAGAGTACTTGTGATGGATACTGATTTTCATTGCCTAGGAATTGCTTCGCTAGCTTTGGATGCCAATAGAGTAGGTCGCCTAAAACCAGATGACCTTGTAGGAAAGAACCTTGTTGACATTGGTTGGTTCATTAGACGTCTTGGCTAGACGAACATGTCACCAGGTCTGTCTGAAGACTCGATGGACTTTCGCATCTTTTCAAGACGTTCAATCTCACGTGATTCTTCCAGCAGCTGCTCGACATTCGCTTCTACACCATAGACCTCGTTAATCTTCTCAAGCATGGTGGCTGCTGATCTTGGGTCAGGTCGACCTCTGGTTGCATATGTGAGAAGCCCTATACCTGCTTGATTTTTCATCTCCAATTCTGCCAGGAATAGTGCTAAGGGTCCAGCAACAAAGAGACCTTCTTCTAGGAGGGGAACACCCCATCGCTCCAACTTCGGCATGTATGCAGAAGTAGGTACAGCACGCATCTCTTCATCATCTTCCTTGAAACTAGCATCTAACCCTCCAAGAAGCAAGGTTTCTTCAAAGCCGTTATCTGCAATCCAGCTAGCTAGTTTGTCGATGAAACCCCATTGTTCAGATTGATGTGGCTGAAATCGAGGAACTAGAAATACCATTTTCTTTGGCTCATAGGAGTAGAGCTCAAAGGGAAGAACAAGCTTTTCGTTTTCCATAGAAACAAAGAGTGGTAACATGTCACTCTTGATGTATCCAACTCGTTCAGCTTCAAGTGTTCGAGTTAGATGAGCAGTACTCAAGAAACCTACTTCACCAAGACCATGAAATCCACAGACGAATGTCGAACCTGGTGGTACCTTGTATCCTTTCTTCAGGATGATTTGAAAGTTCGAGTCCGTTGTTGCTACAAAAGCCATTTCTAATCAAGCCTCAACACTCATTCATCGAGTCTACTACTTTTGAGGCTTTGTAACATGGCCAAAAATGGATACTACTCAATATCATTCGTCCCCCTTATGCTCTCTCGCAGAGCCAGTGCCCTTCGCATCTCAATAGCAAATCTTGTACTCGACTTCAACACACGAGGCTCAAAATGATACGAGTACATCTCGATCTGGTCCAGTACATTTAGCAACAACACAGAGTCAACAGTACCAGCCAGCTCTCCACTCACAAGCACTTCCACCTTGAGGAGAAGCACATCAATAAAAGACGAAATTAGTGCAGGATTGGTCTGTAGTGCTGGGCGTACCTTCTCAAGAAATCCATCTATCACTCTAGGGGCCTGTTGTGACATTCCCTTCCGTCGTAGCTCTTTTACTTCTTCCTCCACTCGACCATGTTCGAGTGCTACTGTGAGTGTGTCAAGAGCTGGTGTGACCGAAGCTTCTTCTGGAGGTGCCCAATCTTGCTCAGCTGCTAATCTTTGTAAGATGACTAAGAGTGACTCTCGTAACTCATCAGGGGATTCTAGCTCAAACTCTTTACTACTCAGTTCCACACTTACAGCCTCTCGCAGTCCCTCATACGCTGTGTCAAGGCTCATTCCCTCAGAAACCTCAATGTATCCGAACTCATTGTTGGATATCTCACTATTCGAACGTCTTACAACAAATTCCACATGGTTTCCCTTACCACTGACTTCAACTTTATACAGATTCTTTGAACTATACCCCTGTAACCTCAGCATATCCCTGATATATTCTGTCAAAGCTTGGAAGTCCCTGACAATACTATCACTGGGAAGGGTCTTGATGATATTGGAGATGACTGTGTCTGTGGTATGCTCCAGACTCGCTCCCGGATTTATTAGGACTGTGAATGACTGGCCCTTGTAGGTTTCCCCTGTGGTATCCGACAGCGCACTCCACACAACTGCTTCCTTCTGGAAGTTCGGGGAAACTATCCATCGCTCCTCTCGCTTCACAAGGTATGAGCCTGGTACCTGCATCTCCTTGAGAGCTCGTGGTACAAGCTCCCTGTATGCCTCTACTAGAACTATACTCTCTCTGAACTCTCTAGGAAGACTGCTGGCTTGTGGGACATCAAATTCGTGGTTCACCCACT
>JAEOSL010000044.1 GCA_016840385.1 Candidatus Thorarchaeota archaeon
TGTAAGTGCAGCCCAGAGTGGTGCAGGGGTATGAGCTGGAATCGCACCAGGTATCCAGAGATTCAGTAATGGTAGCATTGGAGCAAGGAATACTGTAGCCAATACCAATGCAGCAAATGTGAAGGTATGAACTGCAGTTACGTATGTGTAGTAGGGGCGTATGTAACTGTAGAATGCGAATGCAGGAATTGATAGTGCTGCCATCGCAATGATCTCCACGGGTTCGAAGAAGAATGGCATTGAAATAGCCCAGAGGAAGTAGAATAGTGTTGTAATCTTCTCACTTGAGGTTTCATGATGAGCAACCTTGTGAATTCCATCAACACCCTGTGAAAGGAAGAATACAGGGAGTATGAGCCACCACTGAAGACCAACAAAGAACATTGGACCTGCATAGAATAGAAGGTCTCCAACACTCTCAACACGTTCCCAGAATGGATTTCTTGAGAAAAATTCTGTAGCTTCGGTCATATAGTAACCAAGCATCTGCATTGCGACGAGAATTGGCATCAAGAACAATGATACAATGATCATCACTGTTGCCAACTTAGGCTGTTCAGGTATCTTGCCTTCGTGATAGTTATCTAAGGGATAGATTCCATGAAGTGTAAAAACTGTCAGAACAAGGAGAAGACCACTTGGTAGGAAATACAATGGCTGGAAGAGGAACATCCAAATTCCGAATACTTCGTATACATTCCCACTGTAGAAAGTCAAACTCGCTCCAAGATTAGGTATGAAATACCAGACCGCAAAGACTACTAACAATTCGGGAATGAGCATTTTTAATCGATAGTCTTGAACAAATTTCATAATCGCGCCAGGTTCGTTTTTCGATTCTTCCATAATCTCACTGCCCTCTTAGTCGAATGTTGGCTTACGAGTAGCTAGGTCTTCATCTTCCTCTCGTAGCTTGTGTTGGAAGGGACGACCCTGACCGTAAATTGCGGGATCCATCCCACGAGTCTTACCCATGATGATAAAAAATCCGATGGCTTGAACGCCAACCGAGGCAATACAGATGAGAATCACTTCTGCAAAATAATCGTGAGTGAAGAGGTTATAGAACCCGACTACAGGGTATACAATAGCCTGAATGATAATTCCGGCAAGAAGCATCAATACCCATTTGTTTGTCCAATTTGAATTTGCCATTGAATAACACCCATGTTTGATAACAGATTTGCTGAAAATCTGCCAATTAAAGATGTCTGTAGTGCCACAATCATTCTTGGACCGAAGCATCGTAATTGTCTTTTAGCTTGATAGCAATGAAAGCAGCTAGTTTTCTGAAATCCGTGGTCGTGATATTCGGCATCCCGCTTGATTTCTTGGGAATATCGAATCTTGCAACAATTACTGCAACTTCCTCATCCATTGAATACTCTAGAGCAACAGGATACTTTGTCTTAATTCTGTGAGATTCAGTTGTTGTTTCAACGTGGAATCCTTTGTACACAGTACCTACTAGATATGGATATGCAAATCCTGAATGAGAAACCTGTACTCTAACTTGAACTGTATCAGGCAGACCTTGGACATATGACTTGACTTCTGCCTCAAGGATTGTTTGAGTTCCTCCGCGAACTCCTAGCTCCACACTCATCCCTGCGCGAATACCAGTTACACCTTCTAATTGGCTAGCGAATTCATAGGTATCACCTGTGACTGGTGGTTTGAAGAACTCATCAGAATCGATTGTTGGCATTCTGAATCCAATAACAAAAGCTGTAACTGAATTGAGTACATAGAGGAATACTATGATGAGTATCGAGTCAATGAGAGGACTGATTAGATTCATTCCAGAATTGTGGAACACATAGGTCATACCCGTTGTTGTAATCACGAACACCAATAAGCAGAAGCATACCCCTGAATCAGTAGAATGTGCAAAGAGATCACCATATGCCTCTTCATAGTTGTCGACAAGTTCTTCATACTCGCTGAAGCTTACCCATGTTTTGCGTTTCTCCCACTCACCTTTAACATAGTCTATCGCTTTCTTTGACCCGTATCCCATAATCAAAGAGATGAGAAAGAGAGCTCCTGGAAGAATTAGATCCACTATGACATACAACAAAGGATGTGCATAGTAATTGAATAGCAATATTCCACCAACAACAAAAATCAAGACGATGATTGCATAGGCACGATTCACATTCACTTGACGACTGTAGTCGATGATTTTCCCTTCGCTCAAACTAGTTCATCCTCCTTGTTTGGAGCATAATCACGGGAGGAAATAAGGCCATCGTTTTACTGGGTTGGTTCCTCGATTGTATCATGCTTGCTCAGAAATGTGTCAATCTCTTCTAGAACATCCTCTAGAATCTCTTCTCCACCACGATGACTGACATACTCTTGTATCATCTGACGAATCAGTTTAGCAGTATTCAATGGAGTAATGAGTTTGGTGAGATTGCCTAAGTTTTCTGAAGGAACAATCTCTTCGGATTCGAAAGTTGGGGAGATATGTGTAATGCTACCTGAAGAATCAATCTCACATTCGATTCGAGCAGCTCCTTCAATTCCTTCGATTCTGGCAATGGGTACAGGGTCACGCATTGTGTAATACCCACCTGCTTCTCCAATCGTGAGTTTAATACCAGCCCAGAAAATTCCGGGTAATCCCGCAAGGAACGAGATTGCTTTTCGAAACTTACGAGGTCGATGAGTTGGAAACTCAGGTGTGGCAGAATTCGGAATATACTTGAAAATAAAGAATGAGAAAAGAAAACCAAAGATGATTGTGATGAATGCCAGAATAGCTGGTGTTAGACTTATGATTAGAATTGTCGTTCTCATCAAGTAAAAAGGAAGAGCGATAACTGTCACATAACAAATGGAAACTAGGATAATTAGAAGATAGTCAATGGATGATATTAGGTGTCTGTAGCTCTTGTTGTAATTACTTGTCATTTCTTGAAATTCTTGGATATTGACTTCACGAATTTTCAAGGTCCATTCAGGATCTTGAAGTTGAACTTGGTCCTTGAGTTTCCATGCACATAATCCTAACACAGGAAGCATAGTTGAGAGAACTAGAATAGACAACCCAATCCATGATAATGGGCTCTCATAGAGTATGACCATTTGATATTGCGATACTTCGTAACAGATGAATGCCCAAGTAAGGATGAGAATGAAGATAGCAATTTGATATGGTAGTGCAGACTTTGTAATAATTGGGGCTTCTGTCATCAATACTTACTCCTATGCAGGTTTCAGATAATGCACGAACGCACTAATCATTTTCAGCATTGAGTTCCTTGAGGATTGTACGCAATTCTTCGGATTCATTCCCAAATTTTAGGTATTCTCTAACAATCAATGCAATGCTATTTTCAGTAACGAGTCGTGTGTCCTTTACACCTGGAAAGGCAATATTAGATTCAACTGGATTCTTCACGTAGTAGCCTTCCTGGCTGGTCCCAACATATTTTCGATAGTTGCGGTCTTCTGCTATCCACCACCAAACAATCTGTGGATTATCATCTTTCTCATACAAACGACCGAGTACTTTTGTGATAGCACCAAGATCGTCAGTCCAAGATTCTACATAGCTCTCGGCCTCTATTCCTTTAATTCTTAGAAGAATCCGAGGAAGTCTATATACTGCGAGGTCTCCAGATTCAGCCTTATCAAGAACAACACGGATATTCGCTACACCAGGAACTGAATCTTGTATCTTGGCCAGTTTTATTGTTTCACGAATCAGGGGCAATGTGAAATCCGATGATGCTTGATTTGAGGTGGATTTGAATCCAGTGAAGATTGTATTTGCAAAAAGAAACGCAAATGATAACCCCAGCATTAGAGATGAGTATTGAATAATCGATGCATCTTCATAGTATGCATAGACTGGAAGTGCTGATATGAAAACGAGAATGACAATGGGAACAAAAAACATCCAATAGTTACCCTGAGCAACCAGACGAGAATTCTTTTTGTTATGCTTCTTAGGTAACTTACTAGCATCGTCAATAGTTAGCTGAACAGGCTCAAAATCCCATTCTGGTGCATTGTATTCTACAACTTTCACCTTGGAGATCCAACCATAGTAATATCCGAAACTTGCGATGAGAATTGGAAGACCTACATACATTCCTAGAATAGATATCCAATCCCAAGTTACGGATGGCATGAATATAGGACCAAGGAAGAATCCAGCAAGAAAACTAAGAATGGTTCCCAATGCGAAAACAGCATTGTATTGTGTCATTGGTTTGTAGGTTACAAGTTCGGTCATGGTGACTCCACCCTTAGTATGCTAGAAGCTTGTTGCTGACTCTTTAAGGCTTGCTGATTGGCGATTTTTCAATGGTGCGAAATCATCATACTTAAATACAAAGGTAGAAGTTTTCTTAACAATAATTAATTTTAATCAAGGAGATAACAAATTGCTGAAGATAGGCGATGAAGCACCAGATTTTACAACAACTACTGAGAGTGGGGACAAGGTTAAACTCAGTAGTTTCAAAGGAAAGAAGATCTTCATTTACTTCTATCCGAAAGACAACACTCCAGGATGTCAAGCTGAGTCATGCTCAATCCGAGATAGCTATGATGTCTTCCAAAAGTCAGACATCCCCATTTTTGGAATCTCTGGAGGAACAGAGAAATCACACAAGAGTTTCAAGGAAAAGAACAATCTTCCATTTCCACTTCTAATGGATGAGGAGTTCAAGGTAGCAAAGCTCTTCGATGTCTATCAGACAAAGAAGATGTATGGAAAGGAATATCTAGGAATCGTCAGGACTACGTTCTTGATAGATGAAAAAGGAAAGATAGAGGGAATATTTGGTGGCCCAGAGGGAATCGAGAAAGTCAAGACCAAGACGCATGCGGATCAGATCATCAAGTTCTGGAAACTCAAATTGTAGAGGTAGTTGCAATGTTAAAAATAGGGGAAGAATCTCCAGATTTCGAAACCGTAGACGACACAGGTAAGCAATTCAAGTTGAGCGACTATCGAGGACAAAAGATAGTTCTCTATTTCTATCCGAAAGATTTCACACCTGGATGTACTGCAGAGGCTTGTTCTATTCGGGATGGCTATGAGGTCTTTGTAGGTGCAGGAATCACAATCTTTGGGATCTCAGGCGGCTCAATGGAACTTCATCAGAAATTCAGAAAGAAGCATAATCTACCTTTCAACATCCTGGTGGATGAAGATCTCAGTATTACTAAATTGTATGAGGCATATAGCAAGCTGAACATTATAGGTATAGGAGTCAAGAGAATAACATACCTGATAGATGAGGATGGAAAGATCGAAGCCATCTTCGGTGGTTCTGAGGGCTTGGACAAGGTTAGGTCTAAGCAACATGCAGAACAAATTGTCAACTTCTGGGGATTAAACCTCTAGACAAATTTCTATAAAACTCGCGAAAAATAAAACATTTCACTATATATGAATAAAACATAATAATGAAATAAATTCCTTAATTGAATTGAGAGGTATATAACGCAGCTGCACTAGGGAACAATTTACGAGTTTATCCGTAGATTTTCAGAAAGTAGATGAGATGAGTTTAATGGAAAATGTAAATATCGAAGCAATTCTCATCATCCAAAGAAATTCGGGACTGCCATTATTGCTTCAAAAGCTTGATCCACGCGTATTTGACATTGATCCAGCTCTAGTTTCTGGATTCTTGTTCGCAATACAAGCTTTTTCATCAGAGGTTTTTGAAGCGAACTCAAGTGATCTTCAGATAGACTACGGAAAACGGTTGTTCACAATATTAATTGGTAATGAAATCATGATGGTTGCGATAAGTTCAGGTGGCAGGAGTAACGAGATAACTCCAATTGTAGAGGACCTATTGCATGAGTTTGAATCGAATTGGTATGTAGAATTAGAATATCATGGTGATATAGATGGTAGCGGAAAGCAAGGAGATTCCTCATTGTTCGACGGTTTTCGAGCAGTAGTAATTGAAAAATTAGGTCTCCAAGGTATGTCGCTAAATTGGGTTCCCTCTATTATCGAAATAAACTCGAGTGTGGATTTATCTGCAGATTGTCAATTTCTTGAGCTTGTAAATGGGAAAAACTCCGTAGGTAATATTGTGCAAGATAGTGGTATTGCCAAAAGCGAAGTCATATTTGGAATATCAAGACTCTGGGCGTTAGGATTGGTTAGGTTTAGCAATACCCTTGATCGGTGTGACGTAATCATAACTACGAGTGCGCTCTTTCGATATCTACAGAAACACACCAAAGAATGCAGAGATATTACACAATTCTCGAATGATTTAGTAAACCTTCTTCCACAGGTGATAAAGTATTTCAACGGAAAGACTACAGTGGAAGGGTTCCTTCATAAATATTCTGAATCAGCTTATGCACTTCTTGATTTTCTCCTGAGAAAACGAGCGATTGAAATTCTTTCACCTGAAAAGAAGCGGATTCTAATGGTAAAGGAATTGCTTCAGAAGAGCCTAGAAGTTGCTTGTGAAACGTATTCAAAGAATTTAGCACTAATAGTTCTAAGGTCCATCATAATGAAGAATGAAAGACCAGAAATTGTAGCGGAAATCCAAGTCGATGAGGGAACATGGAAAATAGATTATGGATTTCAGGTGTATGATGGGCTTAATCCTCATCAGGTTATGGATCTACACAGTGCGTGGATTGCATTATTGAAAGAAGTAGTAACAAGTCTTCCAGACAAGAAACGAAAGAAGTATGTAGAGAATCTAGTGGATGTTCTAAAGGATAATTTCTTCGACAAGTATACTAGTTCGGAGCTGGATGGTTTCGATGAGTTCTCACTTATACTGGAATCCGAGCTAGTATGAGTTTTAAGTTTCTACAAGTAACAAAAGGAATAACAAAGATATAGTAAGAGATGTGAGGAATTAGGGAAATGAGTAAAATAGATCCAAAAAAGGCTATTGAGATTAAACCAGACGTATGGTGGATCGGTTGGCCAGATCATGATGCAGGCTTTTCAAACAACCCATACCTGATTATTGAGGGTGACGAGGTCATCCTATTTGATCCGGGTTCACGGCTTGATACTCATTGGCAATGGGTTAAGAAAAAAATGGAATCAGTCGTCCCATTGGAGAAAATCACAATGGTTGTAGTTCATCATCAAGACCCAGACTTGTGTGCTGCGATTCCGTTTGTAGAACAAGCAGTTGGTGTCAACAACTTTGAGATAGTCACTACTGAAAGGACTGCGTTGTTTATCCCATACTATGATGTAAAAACGGAGGTTACTACAGTTGATGATGGAGAGAGTATAGAGATTGGTGAAAGTGGTCGTGAACTACGGTTCATCACATCACCATACCTTCATTTTCCAGGTGCCATGGTAACATACGATACTAAAGAAAAGTTGCTCTTCTCATCAGACATATTTGGTGGTTTCTCAATTGACTGGGCGCTATATGCGAATGAATATTATCTAGAGGCAATGAAGGTCTTCTCACAGCCATACCTGTCAGACCAACGACATGTACGTAATTTCCTTGGCAAGATCAAGGATCTGGATATTGAGATGATCTGTCCTCAACATGGCTCTCTCATACCTAGAGAGAGAATTAAGGAGGCAATTGAAACCCTATACAATTTGGAGGTTGGAATATGGGAATAGACAAGAATGCTATTCAGGAGCTAGTTGACGTACTTGTAGCTCGTGGACTTGGTCTATACGGTAAGGAGAAGATGGCTAAGATTTGTTCTGATTCTGGTGTAGCATTGCTAGATGACAACTCCACAGACTGGCTCGATGATGATATAATGGGTTCTCTCAACAAGTTCCTAGTCAACTACGCCGGATTCAACATCGCTTCCAGGATGACTGTAATGGTGTTGATGAAGATGGTCAATATCCCGCTTCCAGAGGAACTTCAAAGGAAGAAAAAGAGGAAATCACGATTTCGCAGATTATTGGAAAGATAACGCAATGCATAATTCCGAAATATTCTGATTTCGAGAATGTATACGGGATCTAGCGATAATGCATAACAAAATACTACTGTCTTGAATACCTTCAAATTTAAGAGATAATTGATTTCATCATCATAAATAGCACCAACCTGACAACTACCATAATCGAGGGCTTCGACAGCAAGTGCTAGATTTTGTGCAATATGACCTGCATCAAGGAAGATGTACCGATATGCACGCTGGAGATATTTCCATGAAGACCGCTCTATGATAGCAGTCCAGATGAAGACGACAGCAGCATTCTGAGCAATCTGTTGATCCAGTGCGCCTCCTCTCACTTCTTGGGAATAGTCACCTTCTTTGATAAGTTCCAGAGTATGGTCACCAATCACATAGTGGTAGAGTCCTTGTTTGAGACCATCAACACGGTTCACGTAGAGGTAGGTTTCGATTGGATAGAGAGCTCCTGCAGAGGGCGAGGTTCGTAGTTTGAAATCACAATTAGCACCAGAAACGGTTTCTCTTACTCCTTGGGTCGCCCAAAGAATCTGTGACAAATCATTCAAAGGCATGACATCATCGGTATAGGCGCGCACGCTACGTCGTTTCCAAATCACCTTCCAGATATCGGGACCATCCTGAACAACAGGTTCAGGAAGTGAGATTCGTTCTGCACCTTCATAGGTCTTGTACTGGGCGGGCATATTCGACCAATCAAGAGTGTGTTGTGGAAGCTTTCCGCGAACATATTTTATATTCCTGAGAAAGTCTTCACCAATTCCAGCTGTCATAATCCATACAATGGGTGATTTTCATTTTGGCTCTATCGATACTTATCCAATATCTAGAGTAGAATGATACTATTCATATTTACCCGAACGCCAAGCTCCGAGAATTCTGAAAATATTGAAAACAAGAGAAATAGACAAGCCCTGCACAAGTAAAACAAACGCGGGATTCACTGCATATAAGGAATATATTACTACAACGAATAGAAGTGCAGGAACAGTTTCTAGTGATATCATTCGAACAGGATGACTATTACTGTAATCTGTAGTACGCTGATAGATTGAACCTTCTATGGCATCCTTACGGGATCGACATAGAATCACAAACAATGTTGGTAAAAACAAAACTACCAAGAAGATTGCTAAAATAGCTATCATGGAGAATATTTCTAATTCAGCAGCTCCTTGCAATTACAAACCCACCACGAATTCAATGTAAATGAAATCTGATATCTGTCTTTCGATGTAATTCCGCCATAGAAGATACACTTTAATAAAGGCTCGAAGCAGGCGCACCTTGTCAGACAGACCAGTATACGGGTCGGTCTAGAACAGTCAAATGTATCAGGAGCGCTATATAATGCCTGAAGAGAAACTCTCTGTTGAAGAGTTAAAAAAGAAGGCTGAGAAGCCTGGTAAGGATGCTATGATCATGCATCCCTTTTACAAGGGAAAAATCCAGTCTATTGGAAAAGCCCCAGTACGTGACTTCTCAGATTTTGCAATTTGGTATACCCCGGGAGTCGCTAAATCTTGTTTAGCAATTAAGGAAGATCCCGAGATGGCTTACGAGCATCTCAACAAGGGGAACATGGTAGCAGTAGTTAGTGACGGTACACGAGTCCTTGGACTTGGTGATATCGGCCCACTCGCAGCTGGACCGGTTATGGAAGGAAAGGCAATTTTGTTCAAATACCTCGGTGGTGTTGATGCCTGGCCAATATGTATTGATACCAAGGATCCTGACAAAGCAATCGAGTTCGTCAAGATGCTACAGCCATCCTTTGGTGGTATCAATCTAGAGGACTTCTCCAAGCCAAAGTGCTACAAGATACTCGAAGAACTGAGGAACGATCCTGAGGTTAACATTCCAGTCTGGCATGACGATGCCCAGGGAACAGCAACTGTTGTTCTAGCAGGTGTCTTCGGTGGATTGAATGTTGTCAAGAAGGACATCGAGAATGTAACAATCGCAATGATGGGAGTAGGTGCTGCAAATACAAGGACTGCCTACCTGCTTATTGCCGCTGGTGTTGACCCCAAGAACATTGTGATGGTTGATAGCAAGGGTGCGATTTACTCTGACCGTGAGGACATCGTGAAGGACAAGGACTATGACACCTTCAAGTATGACCTCGCACAGAAGACCAATCCAGAACGTCATACTGGAGACCTCGGTGAAGTCATCGAAGGAATGGACATTCTGATTTCTGCTTCACGACCAGTTCCTGGTACTATCAAGAAAGAGTGGGTTTCAAAAATGGCTTCGGACTCTATCGTCTATGCCTGTGCTAATCCACTGCCAGAGATTTGGCCTTGGGAAGCAATCGAAGCTGGTGCCAGAATTGTTGGTACAGGTCGAAGTGACTTTGACAACCAGATCAACAACTCACTTGGATTCCCAGGTATATTCCGTGGAACTCTAGATGTAAGAGCCAGCACAATTACAGACGAAATGTGTATTGCAGCTGCTCAAGCACTAGCAGACCTAGGTGCTAAGGAAGCCAATGAGAAAAAGGTCATTCCAACAATGGATCAATGGGAATTGTATCCTGCTGAAGCCACAGCCGTTGGTATGAAGGCTATTGAGCAGGGTGTAGCCAAGAGGGAATGGGAAGAGAAGGACCTTTACAAGCATGCAGAGAATATTATCCGTGCAGCTCGAGGGTCTTCCGAGATACTCTACGAGAAAGGATTCATTCCTAAAGCTCCAAAGACCTAGTTAGTCTAGTAATGAAGAGCGGCGGTCATCGCCGCTTCCTCATTTCTTTTTTGTCCGAATATCGAAACTACGTAGATAGCATTAGTTACTTAAGTTTCAGATTGTAACTTCAAATTGTGAAGCATGATGTCTATCGATCGTTGTGTTCAATGTGGTTCGTGCATGAAACTCTGTCCTATGTTTGATGTAACTGGAGAAGAGCAATACTCTCCAAGAGGAAAGATCTACCTTCTTCAAGTTATGGACCAAATAGAAGAAGACAAAGAACTTGCAAAAGATTTCAGGAGGACCCTCTTCCAATGTACACTTTGTGGAAAGTGCGATGAAACCTGTGAGTCAGGTGTTGACTTGCTAATGATTTGGCACCAACAAAGAGCAAAGGCGATTGACACAGCCCCTGAAGATTTTGCTTACCTGGATCCATTGAAAGAAGCACTTGCAAATGTGAAGAACATCTATGGACTTGCAGCTGAGGATAGAGCAATCTATTGGTTAGACGAACTGGAAGACGAAATCCCTGGACTAGAAGATAGAGTCTATGAGAAGGGGAAGACTGCAGATAACATGGTATTCCTAGGATGTTTGATGTCATTCAGAGGTAGTCAGATGGACGTACTCAAATCACTCTTTCAGACACTAGAAAAACTGGAAGTTGATTATCTGGTCATGGGTTCGGAAGAGAATTGCTGTGGACACCCTCTATATCTTACTGGAAATGAAACAGGAGCAGAAGAACTTCGGGAGCATAACAAGAAAGTAATGAAAGATGCTCAAGCAAAGAATGTCATCACATGCTGCCCGGGTTGTCTGATTCAATTGAGGAATCACCACAATCTGGAAGGAATTGAAGCCCTTCATCACACAGAATTCTTCGATAGACTTCTTGAAACCATACCAAAATACGACCAGAAGGAACCACTCGCCTATCATGATCCATGTGAACTTCATCGAATATTGGAAATAACAAAGGAACCGCGTTCACTTCTCGATAAGCTTGGAGTGGAATACAAAGAGATGGAACTCAGTTGCTGTGGTGGCGGAGGTCTCTTGAGGATGAGCGATCCAAATCTCAGCGATAAGATAATAGAGTTGAGAAAGGCTCGTGAGGGAATTCAGAACACGACCGTACTTACAGCCTGTCCCTCATGTAGAGAACAGTTACTCAGTACAAATCTGAACACAAAGGACATCGTAGAGTTGCTGTTTGATGCACTGGAAGGAGGAGGAGAGTAGATGAAGATTCGAGATATTGTAATGGGAGCTAATGCTTCGATGTACCAGAAACTGGACTTCAAGAAGATTAAGGGAGTATATTATCCGAAGACTGAGGAAGAAGCACAAGCAGCTATCAAACAAGCACGAGAGAAGGGGTTCGACGTTACGCCAAAGGGTGGAGGTTCTGGTTTAAGTGGAGCATGCACAGGAGGAAACCAAAAACGTTTCTTCATCAGTAGCCTACAGATGAAAGAAATCCTAGCGATTTCAATGGCGGGTGGATATGCTGATGTTCAACCGGGTGCGACTCCCGATGAAGTGAATGCTAAACTAGACCCATTAGGCATGAGGTTCTGGGTAGCTCCTAGTAGTAGGGATGTAGCAACTGTGGGAGGTCTCGTGTCGACGGATGGTGGTGGAAATGATACTTGGATCAATGGGACTATGCGAGACAACATGCTCAGTGTTAATATTCTAACGTATGAGGGTCATCATCTTAACGTTGACAAGAACGGAGTCAAATCAAGTAACGCGGAATTAGCGAGCGAACTCAATAAGAAAGGCATGAATCTTGATGATATTTCCGGGTCTCACGGAACTTTAGGTTTCATTACTGAGATTCGAGTGATTATCAAACCAATAAGAAAAACAAAGACCATCGGTGCTCTGATACAGTTTGAAGATTACGATGCCATGGGAGCAGGAATTCTGCAAACCATTGACCAAGAGTGTCCTGTAGAATATGGAGAAGCTATCGTCATGGCACATGAGGATGTTAGAGAAGATCTCAGTCCACCGTTATTGATTTTAGAATTTCCAAAGGATTTCGAACTAGTGTTCTGCAATGCCAAAGTGAGAGAAATTAGTCGGAAAGAACTCATACGATTGCAGGAAATGCGAATTAATTTGCCAAAAAGAAATCCCAATGTTGGAACTCAAATTGGTCTGTTTGAAGGGTATGGTCTCCATGGAGATAATCTCGAGAACATGGGGAATACTATTAGTGAAATAGACGCGGTCCTGATTGAACACAATCTCATACCATTTGAAAAGTATGGACACGCTCCAAGCAAATGGTATCTGGGTGACAACTCACCCGCATATGGACTGGTTATGCATTCACGTGAAATTCGACCTGAAGGAAAGACTGGAAATGAATTATATAGAGCTGTAGAAGATATCGTGAAGAAATGTGAAGAGCTCAATGTGACTCCAAAACCAGAACATAAGTGGCTTTACAGTGATGAGGTCAAGAAGGCTAGAATTCAGGAACTGAGAGCAGTTATTGGCGGTTCATTCAATTCGTTTATGTTCGAGCCAGACTGTGCTTCGGAAACGCTCTCCTCAATGGTTTAATGAAATTTTTCATTAATAATCTTACAATTGGGATAGTTGCTCTGCCAGGAAAGACGCAACTACGGACAGGTCAAAGGGCCAAGCGTATCTGAAAGACACGTCTGGATGACTTTCTTGGGCTCGTTCGATAGACTGTGGAATATCAATCTCTGAATGTTTTCCACCAGGGGTCATCATTGGAGTAATCACGATGATTTCGTCAGCACCAGACTGAACAGCCGTCTCCAGCGCTTCATCGATGCTGGGACTACAGAACTCATTGAAGCCCACAATCACATCATAACCAGTGATTCGGTTCATTTCTTGAGCGAGTTTGTGAGATGCGTACCAGAAGGGGTCGTTCTTAGCGGTACGTGGCCACTGGCGAATCTTGTCATCCATTTCATCATGCTTATGGATCATTGCTTGAGGGAAACCGTCCCCATGCTCAAGGGCCATGTGAAGTTTGAAGAACTCCATGAGTTCAGAACCGGGATAATCTTTCGGTGGAGCTCCATGCATTGCCAACACGATTACTGTCATCTATGAACACCACTGAGAGATGCGATTTCTTCTCTGTATATCACTTACGATAGGTGATTTTCTGGCAGAATACTTTCGGTGACGTCTCTTAGGTGTTTATATACACACATAGAGACAAATTTCTGATAAGAATGGTCCGTCCAAATCTAACTAAAAGTCCGAAGGGTCTCTTTGATCCGTACTATGTCCCCGACAAATTACTCCACCGCGACAGAGAAATGGATACAGTAAATGGTGTCTACAAGGATTCATTCGAGGACGAGTATGGCATCAACTGCCTCGTTCATGGTATTTCAGGAGTGGGGATGACTGTCTTTTCCAGGTACTTCCTTACGAAGCTGGTGCCACAGTATTTCAACGCTCATACAGTCTACGTGGACGCCAAACAGAAGGATACTCTTGAGATAATCTCTGAGCTGAATGATAAGATTCACCGTGAGGAAAACAAGCCCATAACGGTGGCATTTGATCTTGATGTTTTGTGGATGCAGTTCAAGAGGACTGCGTCAGGGTCAAAAAAGAGAACAGTCTTCGTGATCGACAATATCGATGAAACCAATGAAGATGTTTACAAGAAACTTGCTAGATTGTCTAAGGAAATCAAAGCTAGTACCATTGGTGTTCTCAATTCTCACGACTATAGAATGCTTACCAAGCTTCCTGCAACTCACATGTCCTATGACTTTGAAATCCCGCTTGATACTTATACCCAATCACAGCTCTACGACATTGTCCGTATGCGAGTAGAAGATACCTTCCCCTTAGGCCTTACTGAAGAAGTTGTGAGATACGTCACAGACTTGGTTGTTGAATTCGACGCATCCAAACCGAAAACAACAGTTGAAGCTCTGAAGGCATTGTGGCCGCTTGCTTCACGAGGTCAAGAGATCGACTCTGATGCAGTAAGAAGTGCGACATCGAGCATCACAACCTTTGCCCATGAGAATGATTACATGGACCTAGTTGATACAATCAGCATGAATGACTTCATGACCCTCTTGGTTGTCGAAGCATTCTGTGAACATCTCATGCACTACAAGACTGAAACCTACATCGATAGAGGTACACTGAATGAATTGATCCTCATCAAGTGTGAGGAATTGGGAGTGAAGCACGTTCCACAGGATATTGACAAAAGCCTTCAGACTCTGATATTCCAGAGCATAGTTTTTGAATCAGGATATTCACAAAACCTTCTCTATGTCTTGGCTCCACCAGATATTCTCTATGATGCAGCAGTCAGTCTCAGACGTGAACTCGCACGTAGAAAATAAAAATAGAGTAAATGGGGGCCGGAATTTCCGGCCTCTCATTTATGGATTGAAAATATCAGGCTTTCTTCTCTGCGTATTGCTTCGCAACCCAGTCAGCCAAACCATCAGCACCCTGTAGATTGCCAATCTCTCCATCCAGATTATCAGGAGTGAGAACTGCAATCCAACCAGCGCCGTATGGATCATCATTCAAGAGCCCAGGATTTTCCTTGAGCGCTTCATTTACTTCAGCAATTGTTCCGGCAACTGGTGCCTTTACTGGACCAGTCCACTTACCGGATTCCATGGTTCCAATGCTGCGTCCTGCAGCGATTGATTTACCTGGAGGTCGAAGTCGAACGAACTTTATCTTACCAGCGAGGTCAGCGCCAAAGGTGGCCATGCCGATTCGAACGTTACCATTCTCTTTCTTCAACCAAATCATATCTTCAGTATAGTACAAGTCGTCTGGGAAATCAAAACCCTCGTGTGTTACCATATAGAGTCACCTAATCGGGCACTACTAAAAGCGCCTTAAAGGTATTTTCCCTCTGGGAGATTGGTGTTGTTTGAGCGATGATTTTATGCTTCCGCTTCACCATTCATCATTCGTTTGATGGTTTCAGCTTCTTCGATATCAATCTCAACATAAACGGGACCAGAGTAACCACAACCACTTTCCTCGCAAAAATAGGTCGTAGGTACTAACCAACCATTCACAGATGTTTTAGTTTCCTGAATTTTGGACGAGCCACAACGTGGGCAGACTCGAATCTTACTATCATCCACTTTTTGTCCTCCCGACAATATGCATACATAGACGGGGACCTTAAAACAATTGTCGGAAAGCGGAGCCAGTTTCCTAATGCATTCTGTGTGGTCTTATTATATTCACATAATGATAAACTGGTGAAATGAGAGAGTCAATGCGACCAGGATTCTTCACAGCAGACCAAGTAGAACGTGTGAAGATATCCATTGGGGTGAATGCAATCGATAACCTCCTAGAAGGGGGAATAGAAGCCGGTCTCACGCATCTATTCTACGGAGACCGAGGTCTCCACAATGACTTCCTCAGATTTGCAGTTAGATCTCAGATGCCTAAGGAAAGAGGTGGAACTGGTGCCCCAGTCATTTTGATTGACAGTGCAAATATGATCAAGATTGAACGAATCACCGAGATGGCATACGAGCTTGAATTAGAGCCAGAGGAAGTGATGGATCGTATCTATATCACGCGGGCATTCAACTCTTCCCAGACATATGATATCATCATGAATCAGATGAATAGTTTCTTCTCAAGAGTTCCAGCAAGGGTTCTACTGGTAACAGGGCTTCCGAATCTCTACATGGAAGAAGGAATGACTGGTGAAAAATTACAACAGATGTCCCATATGGCATCAAACATCATGAAGTTCACACTGCAGAGAAACCTCTTTACACTGGTATCTGCACCGGCTTCTCCGAAGAGCAAGAACGTTCCTGCGGGAGGTAGGTCTCTTGCTAGCAATAGTCAGGTCCACATTCGTGTTGAGGAATCCAAGTCCTATGTGAGATATATCCTTGCAAAGCATCCACAGTATCCAGTACGGAATGTAACAAAGACAATCCCAAAGGCTACTGGGGGAACATTACCACTCTCCCATTTTCTAAGGGTAGAGGAGTGCGAGGAAGAGTAACTAATCAGTTCCTCGCTCTTTGTCAAGACTTTTGATGAGCTCATCTACAAGGTTCCGAGGTAGTTCCCGAACTTGTTTCAGTATCACATCAATCTCGTGGAGTGGAACACCCTTTGCCTCCAAGTCCTTCGCCAATTCTTCAATCTCAAATTGACTAAGTTTGTCGCTGCGAGCATCCAGAGCCTCGTCATCTGTGGTCTCAGTATCATCAAAGGTTGGAGATTCGTCTTCCTCAGGACCCTCATCTCTATCAGGCAAGATGACAGTTTCAACTTCAGGTTCAATCTCTTCAGGTACGACACCATCATCCACCGCTACACCTTCACCTTCTCCAGCGAGGCGTTTAGAGGCCTGTTCCTGAACCTCTTCAATAATCTCCTCAACAGTCTTGTGGTCTCTTCTAGCAGCACGAATAGCCTCTTGAACAATGACCTCTTTCACAAAGGCAGCCTGCTCACTGATCTTCATCTTGGCGATGTCTGCCTTGAAGTCATCAAGTTCTTGTTGGTCAAGATTTGTGAGAATGGCAAGTTGAATGAGTAATTCACCAAGCTCTGGTACATCAACTGGAACTGCTTCTTCAGGCATCTGATCAGGAGTTCTAGTAATCTCTAACTTTGCAAATGTATCATTGAACAAGTCAGCAACCAAATCTTGCCTACTAGCAGCTTCAGTGATAGGTTTGGGAACCTTGCCCTTTCTGATAGTCTTGATTTGACCATTTATCTGCCTGAGTCGTTTTGGAACATTCCAAACTCGTACATATGCGAATCCGAGTAGTAAAACGACGATACCAATCGGTAGACCGTAGACAATTGAGTTTGATACCAATACATCAAAACTATTTTGACCCAACTCAACAAAAAGTGTGTCTTCACCCAATGTGTAGACTCCATCTCCAAGTAAAATGATGACAGCGCCTGAACCGCTTGCAAGCTTGATTCCATCTGCTGTAAGATTGATGAAGTATTGACCAGGGCTTGGGCCTTCACTATAATTTACTTCGAAGGGTGCTCCTGTACTTGCATTAGCTGAGAAGTAAGCTCCATCTATACCGGTGTTATGCCAAGTATCCATGTAAAGAAGTTCAATAGTAAGGGTTTCACCATTAACGAAATTCCAGACAGGTACTTCATCTACTATTGTTAGTTCTGTCGGAATATCAATTACCGTGATTCTAAACAGGATGTCTGAGGTTGTTCGGTTAGCCATACTCAATTCCACATAGAGACGATATGGTTCCGATGAAACAACTGCACCAATCTCAGTATCAGTTGAATCGAAGATAACTCGGTACAAACCATTACCAAGATCAATCAGTGTCACATTGAGTGGTATCTCAATTGATATACCACGTAAGTAGCTGTTTTCTGTACTTAGTGCTCCTGCAAGACCACCAACAAAATCGTTGCCAGAATCAGTGTCATTGTAGAAGAAATCAATTGTAACTATGTCACCAAGTGGTAATTGCAGATTGACCAGATCTTCGAGAACCTCTTCGTATGTTGGTGTGTATGTCACAGAATCAATGAAAATCTCTGTAGTTGCAGCTCGTACAATAAATTGGATACCTACTGGAGCCTCCTGGTAATTCACCTTCTGGAAGACCATTGACACCGTGAACACACCAGGACTAGAAAGTGTCGTATCAACTTCAACAAGATAGGTTCCATTTGGTAGTTCGTATAGAGTGCCAACGAGAATCTCTCCAGTATACTCTACTGTAGCGTCATCAATGGGGCCAAAAGTGCCGTTATAGATGAATGTCAGGTTTCCAGTCCAACCCCAAGCAGCCTCAACATTAGTTGGGCGAATTACATCTGTCTGAATTCGTATAATTGTAAGTGCAAGTGAAGTTGTTGAACCTGTGAACGCTGATGAGTTTGCCCAGACACTTGCTTTGATCAATACAGGCCAGATACCAAAGGCTAGTGTAGCTGTATCTATTGCTGCATAGAAGGTTCCATCATCATTTGAAATGAAGTCACCGGACCAACCTCCTGCATCAATAATCCATTCAAGAGTTGCATTAGCAAAGAGCTCACCACCAAAGTCACGTTTCGTTAAATTCACGGTGAAAATTGCATCTTGACTGTAAATTACGGACATATCTACTACCGTGTTCCCAGAGAGAAGAATTTCAGTGACTGAAGCTTGAAGAAGAATATTGAAGATGAACGAAGTTGGTGCAAAGTTATCGAAACTAGCCTCTACCAATAAGGTGTACGCACCCTCAGGTTGAATTGTTGGTCCATTAGCAGGAATGAGTGCATAATACTCACCAGGAGTACCAGTATAGCTGAAACTTACAACGTATCCTTCAAAGTTAGCAGTTACAAGCAGGACAAACCCATCTGGAATCGGGAGTGTATTGTCAACATCCTCAAGGTAGATTGTCACATTTATCGCACTACCACGGGGCAGAGAAAGAGACCCAGTGGGTGGATCAATTGGTGATATGCTAGAAGGTAGAACCTGAACTACGAGTGTGACATATGCTCGTGCAATCTCGTAATCATCCAGAGTTGCTGTAATTGTAACAACGTAGGTTCCAGCAGCGCCTACTGATGTATCAATAGACCCTGTGTAAGAACCGCTAACACCAATTTCACTCAAAGTGCCCACACCGTTGTCCCATTCGTAATCAACGATTGCTCCTGAAGTGAGGTTCATCCATAGCATATTCTGATAATCAACTGTGATCGCAGCTGAAACTTTCCAGAGTACATTGACCTGATCTGAGAGTGGAATCAGAACAGTTTCGATATCGCTGATGACTCCTGTCAATTCGATAGTTGTCATTGCTCTATAGTATGGTGAAGTGCCAGAATTCCATCCCACATCAAGATCAAATAGGAAATTACCAGGACCGCCAAGTGCTATGGAATCAACGCGAATGATGTAATCACCAGATCCACCACCAACATGGATTATGTTGTAGTGCACTCCATCAATGAGACTAAGAGTCTGCGATGCAAATGTGATTTCTGCACCGTCAACAAGTGCGCCAGTTGACATATCGGTTAGTGTGAAGGTGATATTCAGTAAATCTCCATACCGAGTTTCTTCTAATGGATCGAGAGCAAAGCTCAGAGTTCGTGTCGTAACGGTTACCCAAGTTGTTGCTTGTGCATCAACATAGAAAGGACTTGTAACCTCATTCCAATCAATTATGATTGTGAGATTATATCGACCAAATGTAGGACCAAGTGTTTCAGAATCGACTGTAAATATGAATCCATTTCCAAATGGTGTTAAAGTATAATCTCCTGAGTCAACAAGAGTTTCATTCTTGTACAGAGAAATGTCTGTAGCGAGTATTGATGTAATTGCAGTTCCACGGAAGAGATCAGTGTATTCGAATGTGAAAGTTACGTCATCTTGGAATGGTGTTTGAGATGGTGGAGCTGTGATATCAACAATCGTATCACGAGTTGTTACACGAATATTGACTGAAGCAGACGCATTGTTGTGGTAGGGAACACCAGATGTCCAGTAGGCATAAACGGAGATTCCATACAATCCAATTCCGCTAAACACGGTTGAATTTACAGAGAGCTCGTAGAATCCGCCACCACGTGGTGAGTAAGTATATTCAGTACCAACGGTCAACTGCGTCATACCGAAGTATACATCGAAATAATCAGCACTGATTCCAAAATCAGCATCCACATCTAAGAACTGTACAAGGAATATTGCATCATCTAAGTAGGGGGTAGGATTCGGTGCAACTTCAAGCGATAACAATGATAGTCTTTCTCTTAGCTCAAATGAACCTGTAAGATCATCCAAATCATAGAATGGCGCAATATTGTCGTATGTCATTCTGAATGTTATATCAAATGGTGCACCAATTGGATATGAAGGATATGAGGAAATTACAATGTCATACCATTCATCAACTGCATTCCAGGTGCTAGTAAATATCCAAGTGCCTGCTGTGAGGATTTCAAGTGTAACATCCCCTGTACCATTTCCAATAATAGAGGATGTGTACAAATCATCAAAGTACATTACAAATTCAATCGACTCACCATATGCCACTTTTCCAATAGCCTCATAGGACAGGATTGTCCGACGCTGACGAACATCCAAGTTACGTGAGGTTGATCTATCAGTAATACCAGTAGCAGATGAACTCACTTGAATTGTAATCTCCCATAAACCTGTTGTAGCAAACCGAACTGTGTCAAACTCAATTTCATAGACTCCACCAGCAAAGGGTCTGATATCATATTCATTTGCTGGAATGACTCCATTGTTATCAGTAACAACTATCGTTGCTCCAAGTATTCCGTCACTCGCACCATTTGTAACATCAGTCCAAGTGATTATGATTGTAACATTATCATCATAGAAGGTAGGATCAGGTGTTGGATAGTCTAGTGTGGTCTGTCGATTAAGGACAGTAATGGAAATCAAAGAAGTTCTGTTGACATAGAATGGTTCTCCAGCCCAAGTCAGATTTAGTGTCATCACATATGTACCAACATCAGCAAACTGACCTGTATCGATTGTAACGGTGAAAGTTCCGGAATTATGAACATATCCAAAAGTCACGTTCATCAAAATATCCATTTCAACTGCGGAGTAGAGAATATTGGTACCAAGACCAGTATCTTCCCAAACAAATGTGAATGTTGCATCTTCACCATAACTTACAGGAGAAGGTGGGTTGATGAGTAGTAACGTGTCCCTAGCTAGAACCCAGACTGACACTGTATCCTCAAGGGGGTCATAGTACGGATCTGCTCCGGTCCAATCAATTGCAATGGTCATACTGAATTGTCCAATATTATCAAAACCAGAAGTTGCAATCTCAATCTGATAGCGACCCGGGTAAGTAACGGCATCGACTTCCGTAATTGTCAACATTAGCATATTGAAAGATGTATCGAAACTAACAGTGATGTGAACGTGGCCAATACCATAACCATAGGGATCTGTAGAATTAGTGATTCCAATACCACTATCCCGTTCGCTATAGGTGAAATTGTAGATCATAGTTTCTAGGTAGGCGGATGGTTCAGCGGCATAAGTCAACGTCAGAAGGGAGTTAACGCCTTCGATATATGCTGATACGACAACATTGTCGTTTTCGTATTGCTGAATTCCACCCAACCACTCAACATACACAGTAAAGGTCTGAGACCCCAGTCCAAATTGTGAGGCGGGAATATGGATAGTATAGAAGCCATCTCCAAGAATCAAGTCATATTCAAAGGTTGAACTGACCAATCCTGATGAATTGTGAACATAGAAGTCAACTAATGCGTCTTTGATTCCAACCTTGTTATCAAAGTCATAGAAGTATGCAGTGATATTGATGATTGCATTGAATGCGGTAGGTGGAGGACTATCTGCAGTGAGAATAGTATCATGACTGCGGATTTCAATTTGAATCTCACAATATCCTGGTTGATAATTCGCACCCTTTGTAAAATTGAACCATAGCAGGTAGGTTCCTAACGTATCAGTTGCTGAAGCTTCAAATGTGACTTGATAATCAGTACCAGTCCAGGCAATAACAGGAGCGACAGAACCGGTCCAATTGTGTACAATAGTTGCGCCATCAATCTGAAGGACATTATCTAGGTCAGTCCAAGTGATTGTAAAGATAGCAGTATTCCCGGATGGAATCTCTAATCGAATTGGAGAATCAGCATCAGTATGTATCTGTGTTACAATAATTGTAACTATCACCCATTTGTCTTCATATCCAGCTGCACTTGCTGTAAGATTAACATCATGAGCACCAATTCCAAATGAAGAAACATCAAGCTCTACTTGATAATCACCGTCTGAGATGTGAGATTGTGAATTTATTGTTGAGTTTGCATCAATTGTTGCTGTAGTTATCCCTGTACCAAGATCACGGTCAGTGAAGTACAGATGAATTGTTACGTTCATATTATAGGGAGTAGAAACAGTGTAGAGATTCGCTGTTAGATCACTAATTATTTCCCGATATTGGAATGAAACCACAAGGTTTGCAGCAGCGTATAAGTTACTACTAGGAGTAACATCGATATCAATTGTGAAATCAGTACCTTGTCCGTCGAAGTTGCTCCATGGAATCATAATTCGGTACATACCATCTCCAAGAGGTGTTATTGTGGTTCCTGTTAGTGTAAGACTACTTGTAACAACAAACTGCCCAGCCTCTCCATTAATTGGAGTTCCATAGTATTGCCCTGCTTCGCTGACGTTAAAGTGAACATCAATAGAGAAATCAGATGTTTGAGTAAATATAAGATTGGTAGGAGCATTGTAGAGAGTTGTTTGTAGACTCCTGATTGTTATAGAGAATACATAGTTTGTTGGATCATCATAAATCCCAGATATATCAACGGAAAGGGTCACAACAATGGTTGAAACAGGCCAGTTGTCTGTGTCCAAATCAAATGTAAAGCCACTGGGGGAATTGTAGACCTGAATTGGCTGAGAAGATGTGAATGTGAACGAGGTAACGCTTCCAATAGCAATCGCACCACCATCCAAATCCGTGAGTGAAACAGTGATTGTAGTGTTTGCCCCATATGCAGTTGTCAAATCACCAATGACATTAGCTGCTGTTAGATGATTCCTGATCTCAACATCAAAAGTGTATAAGTCAGGAGCATAGTAATCGGCATCGGACATAACAACGGTTAGGTCAACTGAGTATGTGTTTACTGCCCAACTATTAGTATCAAGTATCATGCCAATCAGATTAGATACACTTGGTTCAGATTGCGTACCTTGACTCGAATCAAATGATAACGAATCTACAACGGTAGCGTCTAATTGCAGCCCAGTGTCCAAGTCCACTAGTATGATATTGATTGTAGTATCATCACCATATGCAGTTTCTAAGTTTCCAGAAACTGATACAGCAGTATAATGAGGTCGCATAGTGTAAGTAACTATAGTGCTAGCCATCTCATAGAGGTCAGCAGCCTTGGTTGCATTGAAGATTTCTGAGTAATCACCAGCTGATAACGCAGATGTGTCAAAACTAATATTGTATCTTCCAGCACCCCATGGAGTTGCTGTAACGGGTGTGCCATTAGCAAATGTAATTGAAGCTCCTGAAATCAGTGAACCATCCCATGTATCTTCATAGACCAGGGTGGCATTGAGGATAAATCCAACTGGCGTGGTTGTCACATATTCGTATCTAAGTTCTGTTGGATGGTAGAGATCAAGATCAAAACTATCGGTTGCATCCAAGTAGTGAGGATGCGTGGAGTCGATTTCTATTCTGTATCGTTTCATATCACTTAGTTCAGATGTGTTACGAGAAATAGAGTACCGTCCATCTCCAAGATCCTCAAAGTATTCAGTTGTTGGTGATCCAGACACAGTCCAGTTCATCGAAACTGAGGCACCAATTACGGGATTTGCATTGTTTGTGTCAGATAAATCAACAACCAGGTAAAGTAATTCACCTACTGTTAGAGCTTCTAGTCCTGCAGCTGCATCACTTGGAGAATCAATATCTAAGGTGGATGCTCTTCTCACGATGAAGTTTCTTGAATACTCTCCAACCCGGTGGCTAATGGTGCTTCCCGAATCATTGTAATGTGCTGAAATAGTCCAGAGACCTGCGGGAGCAGTCACATCCAATACTTTCTGTATGAACAAATCTGGTGAGGTTTGAACAGATTCAGAACCGAGAGTGCGGAAACTAGATGATGATTGCCACATCAACCATTCAGTTTGAATCCAAGCACTCGAATGGATCGTATTGGATACTCGAACTTCATCGATGACTCCATCGAACCATCCTTCCTTAGGGCTCATCTGATCTACAAATCCCCCGCCAATCTCCCAATCAGTTTTATTATCTGTAAAAGCAAGACTCGCAGTGGCTAGAGAACCAGTTGTTGTATTCGTATTATCTACTCCATTAACAAAGACCTTGTTGAGAGAGGGAGTACTTGCAGTCATGGTGCAGGTGAAGAAATACCATGATCCACCAGCCCAATTACGTCTCAGGGACCAGACATACATTTGACCTAGACCACTATTTTCCATTTTGAACACAAGTGACCCCTGGGGGATGTCTGTACGAGTATAATCAGAACCTGCAATTGCAATATGCATATCAGTATCAGCGTCAATGGCCTTGGTTAGGAGAACCTGAGTGGTACCACTGTTTTGATTAATTCCAGAATCAAGTTTGAACCAACCAGACATTGTAACATCACCTGATGGTTCAAGACCACGATGTCGTGTAACGTTTACTACATCATCAGTACCATCGAAATTCTGACCAACACCAAAAATACCAGCGATATCTTCATTGCCAGACTGATTTCCGTAGTAGCCATTTCCTGTTGAATCTAGATGAATGGTTGAACTTTCCTCATCAGTAGCATCTTCGTTAAGATGCCATACTGCAGAATAGTCAGAGGTCCAAACATTATTGGGATTTGATTGCGGACCAACTTCAGGATTTCCATAATACATTGAGATAGTTGTATCTACAGATTTTGATAGGTTTGCTTTAACCCATGCTACAAGATGCCCGGTTCCTTGCGTGAATAATTCGACTTCATGAGATAAGACAACACCATTGGAGTAGAAGACAATATCATCTCCGTCCGCTTGGACATCTGTTTGCAAATCAGTATCAATGATATCAATCAAAACTGGAAAGTCTGTAAGATCTCCAGTAACGTAGGCGTTGTGTATTGTGATATCCTTGCGATATCTGAAAGAAGGTAATGCATGGCTGATGGAACCACTTGTTGTGTCAGATGAGGAATACCAAACCGAACCTGTGGGATCGAGAAGATCAAACTCTGCAGTTGCTCCAGTTATCCAAGAGCTTGTAACCCCAAAGCGTGCAGTATCTCCAGTGTCAAAGGTAGTAGTAGCAGAAGTGTAAGGACCACCAGAGGGGCCCATTTCAAGATCAATCAGATGGTTTGCTGCAGTGAAGGTAATCTTCCATATTCCGTATGTATCGACAGCAGCTGTTGTTACGACTATTTCATCATAGTCCTGATACCATTCAATAGGATATGTTCTGTCAACACCAAGGGGATCAGTGACCGATACGATTTTCCAATCGGTTACGGGAAATGTGACTGTAAAGTTCAGGGATGTAACATTGACAGGTGGAGAAACCAGAACATTGGCAACCCATGTTGCCGCACTGGCATTATCAATTATGAGAGAAACACCAGGTGTGTATAGATTGGTTAGAGTACTGCTCATACTAATGAAAGGTGAAGCATTGGCAAATTCTCCAGAAAATGCGACTGGTATTGCAGATCCAACTCCAGTGTAGGTTGTTTCACCTTCCGAGAGGAGACCTAACTCAGACATACCTATGTCTGCAAGT
>JAEOSL010000006.1 GCA_016840385.1 Candidatus Thorarchaeota archaeon
CACACAAGGTTTTGCTTGAAATCACTGATGATGCTGGTGGGCTTCCTCTTGACATTCAAGATTTCCTAAATAACTCTGATACCCTTTCCGGTTCAACTACTCCCGGGATGGGGCTTGGCATAATCCTAATCCGTGGAATGGCTAAACTGTCTAATATTGTACTACGAGTTGAGAACACGCCGCTCCAACAAAGAACTGGCACCACCTATCATCTTGAGTTTGATAAAGCAATTACTGCTGACGCCTAGACTGTTACAGATCCGATATTAGCATGAAAGTGGTTATCGACACCTTTCTCCATAACCGCTTGCTATAGAACAGAACACCAAGGTCAGTCTTGATTGGAGAATGATGGTATTTGAGAAAAGTGAAAGAGTAGCTCCTTTCTTCTCAGAGAAAAGAGCTAATTATCTTCTATTTTAGCGGTACGTAAGCTGAAGACTTGGTAGCACCAATTCCGGGGTTGCCATGTTTCACGCGCCCCATAGGGCTAGAGCTTTCTAATTATCCAAAATCAATACTTTCAACCCATGAACGAATAGCATCCCAGTCTCTATAATCTCCTTCTTTTCCTATCTCTCCATCTCTATCTTTTATTCTAATAATAAACAAATATAATTTCAAAATCATAGTGAGGAAAAAAGATAATTTGCTATAATCTAAAACACCCGCAATTTCCCCCATACTTACAGGTTTAACCAGAGGAGCAATATCATATACTTTATCAGAATATCCTTTGACTTGTCGGGCTGTTTTCTCATTTTTTTGAGCCAATACCGCGCAAGTAAAAAAGAATGCCACAGGTATTTTACTTAATATTTCTTGGTTATTCTTAACAAATTTACTTGCATCGGACATCCACTTATCATATCTAATTGGGCTACCTATTACTATACGATCATAAGAAGTCAAATCAACCGTTTCTCTAACATGTTTAATTTCTACAATATTACCATTTTCGGATAATACATTCCCTATAAAATCAGCAATCTCTCCTGTAGATCCGGCCTCACTATCATAGGCAACTAAAACTTTATGACCATTTTTGATATCATTTTTGTTTTCGTGCATACTCACTCGATTTTTCATAAAATCGGCACTTTAAATATATTACTTTTAACTTCTGAATTATCATTGAGGAATGACAAAATGAAAGAACAGCTCTTCTCTCCAAGAAGAAAAGAGCCAATCGCTTCTATTTCAGCGGTACGTAAGCTGAAGACTTGGTAGCTCCGATTCCGGGGTTACCATGTTTAACTCTCGCCATAGGCAAGCTGCGTAAAGCAATATCCATTATAGTCTAAATTATCGTTCATTCATTAGGAGCTTTGATACATGACAGATGACATTGTACCATATAATTCGATAATGAATTTTAGAATCATTTTTAGTATAATCATAGTTTTCCTTGTTGTGCTCTTGGCTCCCTTTGCTTATTGCTTTGATGTAGGACCTGGTCCAGATTCTGTTGAAGCTATCATTTGGCACTATATCGAAGCTCCTTGGTATACTGGATTCCGATTCCAAAATCCCTTCAGATACTTTCCGTATATTTTTGTTAGAATGCTCTTTCTACTTCAGTTCCTAAGATACGTATTGGGAAAGACCTCGCAAAAGGCAACACTTCTAGTTGCAGCATATAGTGAACTGCATGTGGGACTGCTCTCTCTCCCTGTATTCATCTCTTGGTACTTTGGTCTTGGATTATTCTCAGCACCTGGTGGTGACCCTTTTCTACCAATCTTCCTTCCTCTTCCGATCTTATTCTTACTAGTTACTTTTGTGATATTCATTGATAGACGCCGCTCGAACTAGACTATGCTGAATTCTCTGTTTGTATTGAATAAATGAAAGAAAAGACCTTCTCTCTGAAAAGAAACGAGCCAATCGCTTCTATTTCAGCGGTACGTAAGCTGAAGACTTGGTAGCACCGATTCCGGGATTTCCGTGCTTAACTCTGGCCATAGGCGAGCTGAATTCGTGTGATTATGACAAATGGGTTTCACTCACTATTATCCACTTACACATACAATTAGGATTGCATTGTAAAATATGATTTACTAACCAAATACAATAATATGCTGGCGCGTTAGCATATCGTTTGGAGGCTATAAGATGGGCGGTAAAAGATATTCTTGTATTGATTGTAACAGGCAAATAAAGCATAAAGGAAGATGCCTTGCCTGCAATTCGAAAGCTAAAAAAAGAAAAGCCGCACAGGACCGAAAATATTGATTTCTTATAAACCAAGAAATTCGGAAATACAAAAGAGAGTAATCAAAGTTTGAAGTAAATGATCCCATTACTTCACTTCTTATTCGACTCTTGAAATATGAAAGGAGCATAGGCACAGCATATAATACAGCATAATCCAGAAAAATTACTAGCGTATAGAAACGAAGTTGACTTCGTAAGAATTATCGCAGAACTCTCTCTGAAACCATCTGAGCGAGCTATTTCATGTCCACCTGAAGATATTGTAAAGAAAGAGAAAGTAGACAAATGGGTTGAATCCGAACCAGAATTGAAAAGAAAAGCACGAGATGATTTTAGAACTAATGGTGTCAACTTCTGATTTCTAAGATTGAGAAAATGAAATCCAGAAGATTCCTTTATCTACATCCTCAACTACCAGTCAGGAATTGATAGATGGACTCTCCATTTCGCTTATTCAGGTGTATTTGATGATCCTGGTATTATTAAGAAAGAGTAACAAAGGTTGCAGGCAGCAAATGAGTTCCATCCCAACCAAGACAGGTTTTCGTTATACACAATTATTGCCCATAAGACAATCACCACAACAATCAGAACTACAGCCAAGAGTGTTCTCCTAATGGGAGTACTTTCATATAGCGGACGCATTGCAGCTGACCATCCACCAATCTTCTTTCGATCATATACCACGAACATACTCATTACGAGAAACATGATGTTGAAAGGAATCGTGAGTATTGGGTTTCCGAAATCTGAGAGGAGGTATGCGAGTGGCCAGACCATAATCCAAAGTACTAAATTTGATAGTATGAAAATCCTATCTCTCATTTGTATAGCAGTAGATGTAGGAATACTTGCCATACATATGTATAATGACTAAACTGACATAAGTTTTTTCAGTGATTTCTGGTTACGCTCTGGAAAAGAGCCAATCGTTCTATTTCAGTGGTACATAAGCTGAAGACTTGGTAGCTCCAATTCCTGGATTTCCATGTTTCACGCGTCCCATCGGCGAGCTGAACTATTCCAGGATTTCACTCCATTTCTTGTCTGTATTCTCCACAATCCACCATATAGCATCCTTCAATTCCTTACTCATATCTACACCAGACATTGGTGAATTTCCTATCTTTATTTCAAAACCCAACTCTTCAAAGCTATTCTTGATTTGTTCGAGTCCTTCGGTATTTGTATTAAGCCGCATATTCAGAGCACTTAGAATTTTGTAACCATACGCAGTTAGCCAGAGTTCACGCAAGTCCACTTCATCATCATTTACACTAATTCTTACTCTCTCAATCTCTTTCTTCCTGAGTTCAAAGATACACTGAGCGTTTGCTGCTATTTCCCCATGAGTAGTGAGTAATTCTTCAATTCTAAGACCAGTGGTTGTACCATTTTTGTCCACATTTGTAATAACTTGTTCCACGAAGGTCTTTATGAGAATGCTCTGGATCTCTACAATGGGAGTTTCTGGTGCCATTGAGAGAAGGGTGTCAGTGAGATTACAATCAATGAATCCATAGTCTGTTAGTCCCAGTGCCGCACGAATGTCATACTGAACTCGGTAGTTGTTCTCATACAGTTCACTCACCTCATAAAGAAAATCCCAGGGATAGAAACATGTTGGATGGGAATAGAATAACTCCGTTAATCGGTTGGAGCGTGATCGAAGCCATGTGAATCCAACACCTCCTACATCGAGTTCAGTATTTCTGAATACAGGAGTCATATCAATACTCTCAAGGAGGTTATCTCACAGAAATAATTCCTTAAGACGAGTACAAGAACTGAGTGGTGTTAGGTCGATATTCCGGAGCTGATTTACATGTAGTCTGAGATCATTAAGATCAACACAGGAGCTGAGTGGTGTGAGGTCAATACTGTCGAGTTGGTTATTATACAGATAGAGTGTCTGAAGATTAGTGCAGGAACTGAGTGGGGAAAGATCAATGTTTTGCAACTGATTCGTAGATAGGTAGAGTTTATCGAGTGCAGTACAGGAACTGAGCGGCGTGAGGTCGATATTCGTAAGCTGGTTCTCTAACAATACAAGACCCTTAAGAGCAATACATGCATCGAGTGAACTGAGATCGACATTTCCGAGCCGATTTCGACCCAACCAGATACGATGAATATGAGTACAGGAACTGAGTGGGGTAAGGTCGATATTCTGGAATTTGTTCAGAGAGAGACCGAGTTTCTGAAGATTAGTGCAGGTACTGAGCGGAGTGAGGTCAATATGTTTGAGCTCGTTTCCTCCCAGATTAAGGAATTGTAACTTAGTGCAGCAACTGAGTGGAGAAAGGTCAATCCTTTCGATGTGTTGCTCTGTAAGATCTATGATATCTACATCCTGCTTGAATTCTGCCTGTTTTTCTCCAAATGAAGTTGTGAACTTTAGTTTGATACTCATTCCCCTTGCTCCATAGCCTCTTGTTATAGAACGGAACACTAAGATAAGTTTTGATTAGAACCTGAGTTGGAACGAAAAGTACGTGAAGATTTTCGAAATAAAGGTATTAGCATCTGATTTTGTCTGATACACTTACCAAAGTGAAAAGAAGCTCTTCTCTAGTAAGAAAAGAGCTAATCGTCTTCTATTTCAGCGGTACATAGGCTGAAGATTTGGTAGCACCGATTCCTGGATTTCCATGTTTTACGCGTCCCATCGGCGAGCTGAACTAATTTTTAGGGAATATCGAAAGATTTAGCACAATTATTGCATGTTGCTGTTCCTTCCACTATATCTGTATCTTTGTAGACGTATCGTGCTTTACAATGAGGGCAAGTTAATGCACCTGACCACATTATCAAATTCTTCAAGTCTCTAAGTAATTCGTTGAATCGACCTCTTGGTTCCGGAATAATTCTAAGTCTTACTTGCTCCTTTTCAGGTATTATCGAGAGACACAGAAATATTAGACCAAACGTTTCTACAGATTTGTTAAGGGGAGAAGGTACATGTCCTGGTCCTGCAACATAATGATCTTCAAAAAAATATTCGAAAGAGCCATCATCACCCAATGTTCGCTTAGGATATCCTGTTAGATGTTTATCGATATATTGTGTTATTCTATTGAGATGTTTCAAATCAAATTCTTCTTCAATCATTTCACTCCAATCCTCCACATCTTAGCTACAGCATAACTAACTAAAAAATCAATCTTAGTTTGCACTACGCATTCGTGGAATGAAAGAATAGCTCTCCTCTTCCTTGAGAAAAGAGCCAATCGCTTTTATTTCAGTGGAACATAAGCTGAGGACTTGGTAGCACCGATTCCGGGGTTTCCATGCTTCACTCTTCCCATTGGTGAGCTGACCGATTTGTTCCTAAGATGTGTGATTACTTTCAGACAAAGCCATAACGGAAAAGCTGTGAAGCTCAGAATCATCCCAATACCTACTGAAACTGTCTAGCTCCAGTATATGGTGCAACGATGCCATATTTCATGTGGAGTATCAATGGTCCTTTGGAGAAGTCTACAACCAGAATATCGGAAGCATTGAACATCAACGCTTTATCATCACTCTCATGGACGACAAAGTTCCCGTAAGATTCATTATATCTATCAATCTTGGAAATCTCACCAAGTACAGTATCTGTTGACATGAGTTGTAGACCTTTCTCTTCTGATTTGGCTTTCTTCAGCACAGACTTCAAATACTCCCAGTGTTCGAATTTTACCATAACGATTCACAACTGACGGTACAGTGTCACAAATATAATCTTATCATATACGTGCAATTTATTCTTGGTAGATGATGATTCTGGTGAATCGCATGGTTATCTTCGATTACGATATGACTTAGGTGACATAGAGATAAACAACGTCGGAAATAGGCACCGAAACTAGATGTTTGTCTTGTAACAGTTCATCATCTTTATCGAGCATATTTAGATTGTAGTTCTGATGATGATAAAGAGAAAGTAGATCGATGGGTTGCATCAGAACCTGAGTTGGAAGGAAAAGTTCGTGCAGATTTCAAAAACAAGGGTATTAGTTTCTGATATTGCCTGATGTGTTTATCAAAGTGAAAAGAAGCTCTTCTCTTGCAAAAGAAAAGAGAGCTTCGTATCTATTTCAGTGGTACATAAGCTGAGGACTTGGTAGCTCCGATAACTGGATTTCCATGTTTAACTCTTCTTCCACTTTATCATCAAAAAAAAAAAACAGAAGCACCATCTACTTGAGGATGCCTCTTATTATTACTTTATCAATTCTTCATTCAATAATTATGGGATACTGCTAAAGAATGTAATTTGGTTAGAACAAAAGAATAGTGCCGACGAGGTTGAACTACTAATCAAGCTGAATCGATCAGCTGGAGCTGTAGATACAACTACGAGACTAATCTTCAACTCATATGTCACTCCAGCTGAAACTGGAATGAATGTAGTGACACATCCTACATGTAAATAGGTGTAGGTATATGATTGATAATCAGAAGCTACTTGATATCTACTGTAGTCATAGGGGTCGACTAATGAACAGGGAGATGTAATATACCCTCCAATTGGATCTGTCAGACCAAGACAACCAAATGCAACATGATGGTAATAATCAGTATACCAATTAAATTGGTAGTTGAGTCTAACTTGAATATAGCCACTCGAAGATGGTGTGTAGTCCTTTGTTAGATGCGCATCAAGTCTTCCGTATTGACCTGGTGTAGTTTTGCGGACATTGATAAAACCTGTCCTATAGGCTGATGCAGTAAATTCGGGATCAGCATACATTGTTGCAGAGTCCCAGTAATATGTTGCTCCTCCTCCATCGGTACCTGCACCAAGCATCATAGGAAATGTTCCCGCAAATGCAATTGCTACAAAGAATCCAATGAGGAATAAAGCCTTTACCTTAGTTTCTCTATTTTTACCTAGTTTCAATTTGAAACTCATCCTCCAAATTGATACAAATGCAAACCACCTTAAAAACACTGCTAATTAAAATATTTAATTTTTTAATATTTATTATAGTTTACGCTAAATCATTCTCCTGATAGACCGGGTCACCTCAAAGACTACAACCGCCATGATTGGAGCCCAAAATACACCGTCGAAGATACCCGCTGCACCAATAAAGACTTGATTTGCAATTGGTTGAAATGGAGGAAAAGATGTGATGAGATCTGCAATTAAGATTGATATAACAGCGACACAATACAAAGAGATGATTCGAATAGAATTGGATTTGAATGAGCTAGAATTTGAAATATTCCAAGCATGTGCCGCTTCAACTTTTATCTCAAGTAGTATTGCAGCTAAAACAAATGAGAGCATGAATGGAATAACAAAATGCCCTCTTATTGCTGAAGTCTGCCATCCGCCAGTAGAATATGAGAAACTTGAAGCAATAATAAGGCCTAGACTGATGATTGAACCAAGTACAAGCAAATATCCACTAGGATAGATAGTAGTATTTTCATGGTTAATCCTTTGATATAAAACGAAGAGCATACTAGCTATCAGACATATTAGCGGAATCCCTACTGAAAAGTAGTTGATGTAAATCATTGTACTCATAACTGTTCCAATGTATAATGATTGCGAAACAAGAAAGTCCGTCCAGCTTGCATCAATCTCGGGCTGAAAGAATGTGATGAAATAGAATAAAATTGCAATCAGTGTTGAAGTGCCAAGTAAGGAGAGAGAAGGAGTTTTCATCACTACTCTTTCTGTTTTGTCAGTAATTATTTGCATAGATTCAATTGTGCTCTGGTGTGTACCAAATTTAATGACTGAAAGACTGAATGCCATTGAAACAATGAGTCCGATGAATTTAACGCTGAATGGATCAAGGAGTGAACCCATAACCGCTCGTGGAACAAGAAATTGCATGAAAAAAGAAAGTGACAATAGGAGATAATATTTTGACAATGAAACAGAACTCCTATTACTTTCTGGATCATCTATGCTTTCTTCAAGTGAAATAAAGGCATGATATATCAGAACTGATCCAACGAAAATACCTAGAAAAAGAAACATGAGTTCCCCAACTATTGGCATCATAATGGTAACAGCTCCATTATCCCAAAATACCATGTAATCTGTAGAATATATTATTGAAATAGAAGATATGATTACTTGAACAACTAACAATATGACGCCGTTTCGATTCATTTTGTAAGATTCGTTCCAAACAATGACTGATAGAAAAAGAAGAATGAAAGCATATGATATGACCATGATTAATGGCCAGAATGATTCGTAGTTACCAATATCTCTTTGATACAAGTCCATCTGTAAGTACAATGACAAAGTGGCAAGATGAGAGAGTAAGTTACAGATGATAATGCCAAAACAAGCTCCACTTCTAATTATTGAAATAGTATCTTTTGAACGAAGTAACTTCACAATTGCAAATAGAAGAATTGCCATTAGAACTGAAATAGCTAATCCATTTATCATAATCCCCGCAAACCAAACCCCCAACTGCATGTATATTCAGTATAGATTGATTTTAAAAACGTAACTAAAAAATAAACGGAATTCTTGAATAAGTAAGAAAAATCGTCGTAATCAAATTGACTACAAGAATATGAAAAATGAAAGAATAGCTCTTTCCTCGAAAAGGAAAAGAGCCAATCGTTTTCTATTTCAGCGGTACGTAAGCTGAAGACTTGGTAGCACCGATTCCGGGATTTCCGTGCTTAACTCTGGCCATAGGCGAGCTGATTATTAGGACAAACCCAACATAATTTGAGATATTTGTCATAAGAAATGATTTATTGTAAATTTAACCTGAAACCTGTAGTCACAATCGAATTTCTAGACAATCTATAGATGCACGTCAGAAGTTTTACACATTGAATTCGCGAATAAGGGATGCGAGCTATCACGGTGTAATCTTGGAGGCCCAACTAACAAAATGGCATCAACTGACTCTATGGACATTGACCTACATAAGACAAAACGTATCCTAAAGGAGCTATTAGAGCACACTATTGAAGGGATTGCCATCATTGGTGATGATGAACGGATCGAGTATGTGAATAACCGTATCTGTGAGATTCTGGGAACGTCACGTGATGAGATTATTGGTCAGTCTTTCAAAAGATTCATTCATCCTACTAGCTCTGACATTGCTATCGAACATTACACTAGTAGACTTGACGGAGCATTGACTCCCTCTACTTACGAGATCAAGGTGGTTCGTGGAGATGATGAATCACGCACTCTCCATCTTAGCTCATCTGTCCTTACAAATGGTGAGAACAAAATCAAGATACTTGCACAAGTTCATGATGTGACAGAGGAACGCTGTACTCAAAGTTCACTCTCTGACTATTTGATGAAGTACTCCACCTTGGTTGAAACAATGAATGAGGGTCTTGGGGTCATCGATGATGAAGGAATTTTTATCCATGCAAATACTGCATTGTGTAAGATGCTTGATTACACTAATAATGAACTAGTGGGTAGAAGCACTGCTGACATTATGCACGGCGATAATTTTGATGCAGTATTTGACAAGATCAAAGATCGTATGGCTGGCAAGTCCACTCGCTATGAAACGCATCTTGTTCACAGGTCTGGAAGTTTAATCCCCACGATGGTTTCAGGATCTCCTTTGTTCAATGAGGATGGAGCGTACACTGGGAGTTTTGCTATTTTCACTGATATCACTAAACAGAAAAAAATTGAGAAAGATCTTCAAACTACTCGAAATAGATCACTGCTCTATCTGGATCTGATGAGTCACGACATCAGAAATCATCTTCAAGAGATTCAGGTTGCAGCAGAGTTGATACAATACAATACAGGTACTCCAACTGCGGCAGAACTAGTAGAACGTATTCTCGATTCAGTATCAAAATCCTCAGGGATAATTTCTGAAACTAGGACAATTGACACTCTGGCTAAATTACCACTCACTGATAGATCACTTGATATAACAATCAAAGAAACTGTGATGGCTGCAATTACACATTTTGATGATGTTGATTTTCGAATGTCGATTCAGATATCAGATGCACTTGTACGAGCAGATGAATATCTAGAGTTGCTATTGTCTGATCTACTTTCGAATGCGTGTCAGCGTTGTAGTCATGATGTGAAGCGAGTCTGGATCACACTCACAGAGAATATGACCGCCTACGAATTGGTAGTAAGTGATAATGGATCTGGAATTCCTGATGTTCATGCGAATGACCTACTCACCCCCTCGCAACGTCTTAGTGGTCTCCACTTGTATCTGGCACATTATATCGTTGAAAAATACGGCGGCGTTCTCGAAGTATTCAACAGGGTTCAAGATGAACCACATCAGGGATTATCAATAAAAGTCAACTTTCCAAAGACCCATTGACCTTCTAGAATCATTTTTGAAAAATGAAAGAGTAGCTCCAATCTTTCTTCTGAAAGGAGCTAGTCGTCTTCTATTTTAGCGGAACGTAAGCTGAAGACTTGGTAGCACCGATTCCGGGATTTCCATGCTTCACTCTTCCCATAGGTGAGCTAAAATATGCAGGATATAGTTGCCAGCTATAGCTCTTCTATTGTGCTAACTGTTATATGAGCTGCTAGAGTAAAGAGAACCGGGGACAATGTATCTAGTTGAGTTAAATCTTCAGAATATTCGATGCTTTAAGAATATGAAACTACGCTTTGTTGATGATGATGAAAAACCAATAATGTGGACTGTTATTTTCGGTGAGAATGGTACAGGTAAAAGTACAATTCTCCGTTCAATTGTACTCCTTCTTTCCAGTAGAAAAAGACTCGAAGATCTAATGAAGGTGTCAAATCCTATACGTGAAGGAACCCCTAGTGGAAGGGGAACTGTAACGATTATGCTGGACGAAACTAGTAAGAGGTTAGAGAAATTTCTTGAGTTGGGCTGGATTTTCAATAACACAAAAGACAGAATTCCTAATGTAATGGAACCTGCGGGTGGGAATGATAAAATTTTTCTTGAAGGTGAGAAAGATTCCTTCTTCTTTTGTGCGTACGGTGAAACAAGATTACCCAGTGCCAAACCATATCGAGGGAGTCAATGGGATGATTCAGATCCAGAAAATGAAAATGTAATCTCATTGTTTAATGAAGGTGTGGCCTTAAAACCAGTCGATAAGGGGATAATGAATATTCGTCACCATTTCCTTGAAGGTAACGAAAAATATCAAAGTGCAATGAAAGCATTATTGAACATACTACCAAGTGCACCCCCCTTTATAGAAATGTCACAGAGAGAGGAAGCTCTTTTCAAAACACCAAACGGAAATTTAGCTGTTGGTCAACTATCTAGTGGATATAGAGATGTGGTATGTCTCTTGGTTGATATAATAACACGATTATTTGAAAAATTCCCTGAAAGTAAAGATCCATTGAAGGAGTCCGGAATTGTTCTTATTGATGAAATCTCTCTTCATTTACATCCAAGGTGGCAAAAGGTTGTCATAGGCAATTTACGTAAACATCTGCCAAATATTCAATTTATTGTCACATCCCATTCTCCATTAGTTGCACAATCGTTGAAGGAGAATGAAGTAGTAACATTAAAACAATCCGGCATAGGTAGGAACAGAATTATTGAAGTAAAGCGGCACGAATTCAGTCCTAAAGGCATGAGTGCAGATCAACTACTTACTAGCTCAATTTTTGGTCTTGAATCAGCAAAATCTCTTGAAGTTGAAGCTTTGAGAAGAAAATTCAGGAAGCTAAGGAAGTTAATTCTCAAAGAGGTAGCATCCGAAAAACAAGAGGAAGAATACCAGAGAGTAGTTGACGAATTAAAAAGAGTGGGAGAAGCTCCTGGTGACACAGATTTGTTGAGAAGACTCAATTTAGCATTCCAAGATGCATTATCAGATATTGGAGATAGCGATCTAGTAGAACGACCGTCACTTGAAGAACTGAAGAAATTAGCAGATGAAATGAAAGATTAGGGCTGTTAATCCAACATGATATCATACAATAGAAATTCGGTTCAATCTCCAGATTGGCTTGTTGATAAAAGAAACAAAAAACAAAATGATTCAATGTTATTGCAATTTCATCAAGACACCAAGAAGAGATGGAAAGAAACCGGGAAAAAAAATACTGATTGGCCATCGAAAATTAAGGACCAATGGAAAGATTGTAGGGATAAACTGATAGAAATCTTCCATGGAAAGTGTGCTTATTGTGATACTAGGAGAATGGGACACGGTAATGTTGAACATTTTCGACCAAAGGATTTGAGAAAGTATTGGTGGCTTTCATTGACATGGGAGAACTTGTTATTCTCTTGTGAACGGTGTAATCAAAGCCACAAAAGAAGAGAATTTCCATTAGGACCGGGTAGTATGAGAGCCGATGAACCACTTAATAATCACCATTTTGAAAATAACATCATAATCAATCCACTTGATGAAGATCCTGAAGCTCTTATAGCTTACAGGAATGATGGGGATCAGGAAAATCTAGTTGCAGAACCCTCACTTACGTCACCAAAACGTGTTAGAGTGACAACGCATATAGAATTGCTTAAACTAAATGAAGATAGTCAGGTGAATCTGGCAAGGAGAGAAATAAGAAATGTCTTCAATATTTGTCTATCAATATACAGGAATCCAAAGTCATCAGCCAGTGACAGAAAGGATTCTGAAATACAGTTACGATACATGGCATCTGATGATGGAGAGTGCGCAGGAATGATTCGCTATCTTCTGAGGAAACATGGATATCCGAAGCTAATTGCCTAATTTCTCATTGATTTTCAGACAATAACAAAGCTGTGAGGAAACAACACAAAATATTCTACCACAATCGATAGCAACACACCGCTCATCACTAATCCCTTCCCCTTACCCTGATTGGTTTCAGTGAACCAGAGAATGACTCCAATGAGCACGATGATCACACCCGATATCTGACCGATGAAGAGGAGAAAGTCCCATATCTCAATGAAGTAACTCATAATCAGATTCGCAAAGTTCTGAAGGGGGCTCTGCATGAGTAGAGTTGGCATTGTGATTGCTCCTGTGAATGTAGCATCAGAAATCACCATACGGAAATCAAAGGATTAAAGGAACAATACGATGAGTCCGTGAGCGATCCCTGACACCATCTCTCAATGTTGGATGGTGCCTTTTTAACTCGTCAATAAACTCACTTTGAATTTCGGGGTGCAAATTATCTTCGAAAAGCGAGAGAGTAATTCTTTTTCCATTCAAGAAAAGAATTCATCACTAATTATTCGAATACGACATATGCTGAAGACTTGTAGCATTGATTCCGAGGTTGTCATGGATAACTTTGGTTATGAGGTTAGAAAATTCTTATCCGGAAAATGGAACACAAAACTATCACTTTCCTGCAAAGTACGACCTTGATACATTGCAGAAGTCCACCATGAGGTGTGTTGACGAGAAAAAATAGCACCATAATCTTGCTTTAGCTACTCAGAAGCACCTTATCTCTCTATATAGTAGTACAATAGTTCATGGTGAACTTCTATCAATTAGAAAATACCTATCATAGTTCTAAGCTTGTTATTTGATAATGAAATTCACAAGAGAGTGAATTAGAAACAAGAAATACAAATGGTGTTAACTTTGCTAGGTACAATCCTGAAACCACTAATGAAACTGGCTGTGATGGGTAGTATAGTTGCTATCTGTACACTCTTTCTATCAAATATCATTACTCTTCCTCTTCACTATATTCCCTCATCGACGCCACATATTGTGAAGCAAGTAGGTGCCGCCATTTCCATCATATTTCTTGGAGCTGGTTTTGCAGCACTGATCTTTGCAAAAGAATGGCGAGTCATGAAATATACTGGACCCTTGGGGATTCTAGCACCCACTTTGATCTTTCTCATCAGCTATCTCATCGCAATTCCTCAGATTCTGTTTACACTAAGCCCTCTACAGATCGTTGTAGTTATTATATTGATTATCAGTGGTATTCTAGTTCTAACAGATATTTTCACTGGAAAGATCAGTGGTACTCCATGGTTGAAGAGATTCACTATCCCGCAATCATCTTCATCCCTCAAAACTGGAACATCTGCTGCAGTTTCTGTGTCAACTACAACTATTGAGTCATTTGGTGCCTTTGAGATAGTAGAGATGCCTGAGGAATATATCTTTGACACTCAGAATTCAAATCCTAGATTCTGGGAACCTTTCAAGAACATGCTCAGAGCTATGATGGCATCTGGAGCTCCTTTTGGATTCCGATTTGAAAGAATCTGGGGTAAGACAAGATTGTACTACCTTACCCTCGGAAGGTCTGCTGAGAATCTCCGAATGAACATGGATCTTCTTCAACGACTCCTAGGTAGTATGCTTCCCAAGTTCCGATTTGAGCGCAGAGATCGAATGCCCTCAGTTCAGTATAGTGATGGTGTTGTTGGAACTCTGACTGGAGAACTTGTGTCAATTGAGAATACACGTCAACGACCCGATCCAATGACTGTGATAGCTGAGTCGCTACTCCAGATGGAGAATGGTATCTTTCAGGTCTATGCAACACCAGTCTCACCGGGAGTCATGAGATCATTCAAGCGCATGATGGCTAATCGTGAGTACAGGTCTACCATGCAGAAGGCACAACACACGGTATCAACAAAGCGAGGTGGCCTATTCTCTGGTGGTGGAGAAACCTCAGCAACGGTGATTGATATCGATACTACAACTGAGGCTGATAGACTATTCCGAAAACACCAGAGACATAGCATTGAGCATGCATGCAATGCAGAGATCAGTATTGCGTGTTGGGGAAAGAACATAGAACAGTCCGAGAGAGATGCACGACTGATTCTTGAGGTGACAAAGAGTACAGTTGTACCTGATGACCCGACGAATGATCTGAAGGTGCGTATATACAAGAAGCCTGAGCTTGTACAGCATATTACCACTGGAAGACCCATCGGTCGAACTACACTCTTGACCCCTGAAGAGTTTGCTATGTTCTTCACTTTACCTAAGTCGGATGTGAGTGTAGTTCTCAGCAAACGGGAGGTCTTCTCTACTGCGACCAGACCAGTTCCCGAACCAGTTGAATCAGTAGTTATTCCAGTGACAGAAGAGCAAGCCGAGAGGCGATTAGTATACTCAGAGTGGCGTATTCCCAATCACAAAGCAATCATTCTTGGTAACCCCATCAGTGCTAGCGGTTGTGGGGTTGCGGGTCAGTTTGTCTGGTTTGATATTCAGAAACTAGAGTCACATCTCGCCATCTATGGGAATACCAGATCGGGAAAGACGACCACAGCTCTCTCAGTTGTTGCACAGGCAATTCGTTCAGGTCTGAACGTATTGATTCTTGTTCCCATGCGGATTTCGGACTGGATTACACTGATGTACCTATTTCCAGACAAGTTCTGGGTATTCAAGATTGGAGGTGACTCTGCGCTCTCAATGCATCTGAACATGTTTCAACCTCCTCCTGGAGTACAGGTTGCAGAGTGGATTACTGCTCTGGGTGATCTCCTCTCCAGCTGGATGCCAAACGACCGAGTGATGAGGATGCATCTGGATGATGTCCTTCACACTGCATATAGAAACTGTGGCTGGGATGTAGAAACGAACAAGATGGGTCGCCCTATCTTGTTGAGTGACTTCTGGGATGCTGTCGAAGAGGTCTGTCTGAACATCCCTTATGGTAACGAGATGAAACAGAACTTCTTTGGTGCTATTTACAGTCGGATCTCGAACATGATACGTAACAAGATTCTTGTTGATACTTACAACACGGATGAGGGAATCACATGGGAACAAGTTGCGAATAATAACATCCTGATCAGTACAGAAGGTGTGGCCTCTGATGAGGATAGCTCCTTCATAATGGGACTCCTCTCTATTGGCCTTCATATGTACAAGCGAGTTCACCAGACCAAGAAGGTAACGAACCTTCTGGTTATTGAGGAGGCTAGTTATGTTCTGACAAATCCCGATGGTCCAGATCACTATGGTCACAATTCAAGTCATTTCACTGTGAATCGTATCGTCGAGATATTGACCACTGGTGGAGGTAATGGACTTGGAGTCATGATCCTAGAGCAGTTTCCAAGTAGACTACATCCTGCTGTTGTCAAGCTAATAGTGAACACCATTGTCCATGCCATGGGCGAGAAAGTTGAACGACTGCTTATTGGTGGTCATATTGGAATAGATGAGAAACGGACCGAGCACATCCATCAACTGGGTAAGGGTGAAACCATCGTCTTCCTTGAGGGTGAGGGTGCTGCACGCAGTGTAAAGATACTCCCCCTGAACTTGTACCTTGACTTTCCACTACCAGAGCGGAAAATCAAGGATGAAGAGATTATCAAGCATATGGAACCTATCTATGAGAAGTATCCTGGATTAGGGAAGTGTGTTGAAATTCCCAAGGAGATTCGGGATAGAATTGCACGTGCAAAGCCTTCTGACCAGATCAAACCCACAGGAGTTGGTCCTGCTCCCATTGAGACCAATGGTATCAAAGTGACAGAGCGTAAGAACATCCATGAGTTTCTGGACAACCACATTCGTGACCTTGCTCAAAATCCAAAGTACGTGAATAATCTCGTGAAACGAATCGAACCGTTGAAGGATGGTGACTTTGAGCCAATGGTGACTATGGTCATTGATGTTGTGGATGAGTTCCAGTACAAGGGTGTCAAACAATTCTGGATTGCTGAACGTCTTGTGAAGCACACGCATAACCTGTACCCGAATCTATTGAGCGAGCACCTGATGGTCTCCACACTTGAGCGGCTTCAGGAGCAGCTCGGATAGGGGGTCTATCTCTGGGGGGTAAGATCGAGCGACGTAAGGACTATCACGAGAGTGAGGGTGCGATACAGGTTCGCGAGTCTGAGGATGCAGAGAGAGAGATTGAGGTATGTGAATCGCTCTCAGCAGATATCGAGCAACGAAAGCAAAAGGCACTCGAAAAGATTGACGAGTCCGATTCGAAGATAGAGTTCAATCTGGAGGAGGTCACAAAGCGAAAGGAACGTGCTCTTGAGAAGATTGAGAGCAGTGATGTGAGTGTAGAGGATAATGATATACAACCTCCCAAGAGCGAAGGAACTCAAATGACACTGGAAGCATATGTGTCTGTGAAAGATAGTATTGAGGATAAAGGCGAAACCTCAGAAGAATTAGAACGAACCGATCAAGTAGAATCAGAAGATTTTGAGAAAAAGAATGACCAATCATCAGAGAAATCCCTTGAGGTAACGGAACAAGAAAACGGACCCAGAGTGATTGTGTCAGAATCAGAAATTACTCAGAAAGAAACTGACAAGCCCTCCGAGAAAACCTCTGATGCACCAGAACAAGTGAAAGATGTCAGAGAAACTGTCTCAGAAGAAGTCCTCGAAGAGCTCGGTAATCGCGAGGTCAAGATGTACAGTCCTGAGGTTCAGGGGAGGGAGGTATCATCAACTGAGGAATTGGAGGAAGTAGTCGAACAAGAAATGCCTGGAATGAAGGAGCATCGTAACTATGAGAAGATGCTGGGGCAGTGTGAGAATCACTTCAAGGCGGAGGAACGGTTCGGGCACAGGAAGTGGGTTTCAAGTGGAGAGATTATCAGATTCTCTGAAGAGGTTAATGAACCCGAAAAGACAGTTCGTGCCTGGGTAGTTGAGAGCGCTAGTCCATTGATGTATCCCACTCTTGAGAGTGCTATGACGAAGGAAGAGGTTGAGGAGAAGATTCGTGAGGTTCAAAACAATCTGCAGGGAGTTGATTCTTTTGAGGAGTTGGAGAATCGACTGAACCATCCATATCATGAAACTCATACCAAGGCTCAGGTGAGTTACCCGAAGGACCTTGAGTCTGCTAGAAAGTATTACGAGTTTCTGGATGAGATAGCAAAGGGTGGGACCATAGCTGATGTGTCGAAGAGAGTTGGAATTAGTCAAGGTAGTGGATCACGGTATCTCGAAGGCAGAATTACTCGCCTCACCCATAAGGCAATTGAAACTATCCCGGAATTAGAAACAGTGGAAGTGAAAGAAACTTTTCACATTGATACACCTGAGAAATACGAACGTGCTTTGCAACGTCATCCCTTTGTCAAGGACCTACCAGATTTCAAGCAGTTGGACCATGAGGCAAGAGTGTATACAACACTCACGGATTTGAAGGCAAGAGGAGACCTCCCTGATAAGATGGTGAAGGACCTTGCAAGAGAGAACAAAGTTGGGAAGCAGCAGTTGGCATCATGGCTGAGTGAGCGGAAGACGCAGGAGCTCATCGCACGTCTTGAGATTTATGAAAATGCCAGAGAGTCCCATGAAGCGAAGCTTGCAACGGAAGCATTCGAACATCGAATCGACCCGTCAACAGTGTACGAGCATTTCCAACACTTGAAGGATGTGAAAGAACCAGATCCCAATCAGCTCGCTCAGGCTATTGAGAGTATGTATCAAAACTCTAAGTTATCAACCCGTGTACAATGGAGTGAGCTCAGACCATACCATAGTGGGGGTCCTAAGTGGCTTAGGGATGTAGCACAGTCGATTCATGAGCAGCGTGTAGAAGTTGAGACTGTCCTGAATCAACGAATGGGGCTTGAAGGAAATCCTGATGTAAGATTACGCATCGGAGTTTTGGATAGCAAACTGTACATCCGTAGAGCTGACACCTCCGAGTGGAACTGGATGAACATCTACAAGAATGAGCAGTTCCATTTCAACAGCCTTGAAGAGAAGAACTCACTCACAGTTGAGGTGCAGACTAGGTTGGGAGTAAGTGGTCCGAAAAGATTGAGTGATATAGTAGATCAGATAACTGACTACAAAAGAGGTAGTACTTGTGGTATTCCTAACTACGATCTACAATCAAACACGCCGTATCTCAAGGGCGAAACGCTTCATCTCTCTTTAGATACAACTGGTAAGAGCATTCGGGATATGCAGAGTAGTATTGAGCAGATTGGGCAAGTAAGAGAAGGTGTTGGGGGAATAAAAAATCCTCAATTTAGAATGAATGAAACTGAGATAGAGTCCATGTTCACGTCACTTCTTGGTACTGGGTTATCGGATGGACACATTGAGTTATCAAGCAGCGGATTTGTGTATACAGAATCAAATCGTGACCGGGTGGATATTGTCAATAAGCAGATAGACCAGTTTGGGGACGTCTATCGCAGTGAGGACATTCGACCAAATGGAGTAATCCGAACTCGGTACGCTTCCGCGTATGGTAGGGCATTGGAGCGACGTGGGTTAACAAAGGGTGATAAGACCCTGCAGAACGAGGGATGGCCTCAATGGTTGGATGAATCGACGGGAATAGAGAATCTGGAATACTATCGATCACTTTGGGTTCAAGATGGTAATTTCAAATTTGACATAAATGGTAGGGCCGCATTCCAAGTAGACCGGGGTGTTGTTTTACGGGATCCTAAAAGAGCTCTGGAATATGGCATTGAAAATACGGCATCTGAGAAGATGGCTGAATTTGTTCGAGATAAAGGAAACCGATCTGAAGATGAACTATTCAAAGTTCGATACAAGCTAACGAAAGGTACACTTGATGACCTAACGTATTCAACGGATGCAGAAGTTTCTCAAATAGCTAGGGAATTGAAAACAATCGTAAATGATAATCCCCCCAAGTTGATGGTTGCTGAACAAAACGGTCTGAGACAACATGGAATCGAAACAAGGGAATATTTTGCTTATGTTACTTATTCAGAAAATACTGGTAGGTTATCTGGTCTCTGGCATTATGAAACAAGTACACTGAAGGATACGATGCGTGTTGCGCTTAAATGTCCTCCAGATGATATACGTAAGAGATCTAAAGTTGAGAGATGGGTTGAGAGTAGACCTGATTTGAAAGAGAAAATTGAACTTGAGGAGGAAAATTAATGACATGTGACTTAACTCTACTCAAAAAAATAATGATGGATACGATAAGTGATGAAACTGGAGTTGCAGGTGTCCCTATCATAGTTGTTGAACGAAGAATGCAAGATAGTATTGAGGTCGCTGGTCTGCAATGTGGATTGTCCCAAATACGTGAAATCATTCAACGAGCTCTTGATGATTGGGAGATTGACAAGACACCGGATGAACTAGCCTATTCAAAGATGAGAGAACTTGGGATGCCAGTACGTAGTGGATTTACGTGGCATCTCAAAATTCTTCCCCCTGAGAAGATTGCTTTATACAAATCTCTTCGCCCTGAAGTGAAAGCGCTGATTCAGCTTTTGAGAGAGCAGAATGATCCAGACAATTTGGGAGTGCTGCCTGTTGACCTTGCTGCAAAGAGATTGGTTGAGCAAGGATTTTCTGAGGATGATACCAAGAGTATCTATGCAAAAGATATCATTGAGGATTTTGGGACTAGCTGGGGCGACAACCGAGTTTGGTGCTATGGATTAATGCCAGAGTATAAGAAGAGTGAGGAATACAAACAATGGCAAAAGGAGATAGAGGATGAGTTCGACAGAAAACAAGCTAGGCGAGAGCGCATGGTTGAAGAATGTGAGATAACCGGGCCTATTCATGGATACCTCGATGATCTAGCTGAAAAGCGGGAAGTTGATTTGATGGAGTTATTGATGAATGAAGATAAGATGGATGAACAGGAGTTTCTACTCAAGAAGGCAGTCATCGAATCAAGGGATGAGGAAGCGGAGAAGAAATGGAACGAGATTATCAAGTCTGTGTTCTCTCTCAACTTTTCTGACCTTATTGAACTCAGAGGGCTTTTTCTCGGGAAACCCTTTCCATCACTTGATACGGTTCAAGAAAAACTTAAAAAATCGAAAGAGAAAAAGGGCGCATAACGCTCCTTTTTCCAAATACGGGCTTTTACTTCAGCGGAACGTACGCAGAAGACTTGGTAGCACCGATACCCGGATTTCCGTGCTTAACACGCGCCATCGGGCTCGAAAATTCGCCAAGCACATGCCCAATCATCTGCGGGATGATTTTGACGCGATTGAACTTGTTACCGTTGTGAACGGCGATGGTGAGGTCAACCATTTCAGGGAGAACGACCATGTCACGGCAGTGGGTTCTCACAACGACCTCTTTACCCTTCTTTATAGACTTCCTGGCAGCTCTGAGTTTCATCAGGAGTTTCTTCTGGCGTGGAGGGAGTCCTCTCTTGAGAGTCCTTCTCCTGCGTGTGGGGAGCAGTTCGATGAGCGAGTCCATGTTCAATTTGACTAGCTCTGATAGGGGGTAACCGCGGTACATTGGTTCTGCTTTCTGTGACATGTAATCACCTAATTTGATAGACGGGGATAGCCGTGACCATCCCAAACATCGCTGAAACGAGAAAGTCCGAATTTAAGGCTTGCGTACTGGCCATCTTGTATCATCTTCAGGTTTGTCGATGACATTTCCTTCGTCATCAAGGAGACCTGCTTTTCTCATGGCAACTCGAACCCAACCCATGGAGCCTTCCATACCAGGGTCTCTCACAAGGGTTAGTCGGGCTAATTCGATTGCTTTCTCCCAGTTTTCTAGTTCGTAATTGATCTCAGCCATATGGAGAATTGCCGGGGCCAATCGTTCCTCAATTTCCAGAGTAATTTCAAAACTTCGAATAGCCTTGTCAAATTCTTTCAAATCCCTGAGAAGTACTCCTTTGTTGAAGTAAGGCACTGGATCATTCGGAGCTAATGAAGCAGCTGTGTCGAGGTGCTCCAGAGCTTCAATAGTAAGAGGACTATCAATATCGGGTTCATCCTGTGCTTGCATTAAAGCCACAGCGAGAGAAACTCTTGCGTTTGTGTGGTCTTGCCTCTTTGAAATAATCTCACGGAAGCTATCAATTGCTGCAAGTGTTTCCCCACTTGCAAGTTGTCTTGCAGCTCGCTCATACTCGGTATCTCTCGAACGTCCAAAGATTGGCACCTATACCACCAAGTTTTCAAACAGATGATAGCTCTTAAGTTATGGCCTAGGAGCACAGTTTGCAGGACGTGACTAAATGACAAGGAAGAAAATGTTTGGAACAAATGGTGTTCGTGGAGTCATCAATGAAACGATGACAGTTGATTTGGTTCTCAAACTTGGCAAAGCGATCGGTACGACGATTGGACCTGGTAAGATTGTTGTGGGTCGTGATGCTCGAAACGGAGGGGAAATGTTCTCCAAATCGGTGATTGCAGGATTGCTCTCAACGGGATGTTCCATTGTCAATATCGGTTATGTTCCCACACCTACCCTGCAATATGTAGTCCCGCGCATGGATGCGTCTGGTGGGGTCGTTATCACAGCTTCTCACAATCCTGCTGAGTTTAATGGAATCAAGGTAATGGGTAGCAATGGTATTGAGACATCACGAGAAACTGAAACAAAAATCGAGTCTGTTTTCTTCTCAAATAATTTTACAGTATCTGCATGGGATAACCTTGCCTCAGTCACACAGGACAAGACTGCTATTGATCAACACATAGCTGGAATCAAGTCCCATATTGACACAAAAGTTATCCAGAAAAGACACCTCGTTGTTGTCATTGATTCAGCTAATAGTGTGGGAGGTCTAGTTACACCAAAACTCATGCGAGATTTGGGTTGCAAGGTGATATCTCTTAATTCACAACTAGATGGTTCTTTTCCAGGCAGGTCTCCTGAACCCACTCCTGAGAATGTGATTGAATTACGTAAGACCGTGAAATCTGTTGGCGCTGACCTCGGAATTGCTCATGATGGTGATGCTGATAGAGCAACCTTCGTTGACGAATCCGGAAACATTGTTTCGGGAGATCATTCACTTTCTATCATCGCAAAACGAATTCTGAAGAAAGGTTCTACCTTGGTTACACCAATCAGCAGTGGTAAACTCATCGAAGATACTGTCGAACAAGCTGGAGCAAAGATTGACTGGACTGTTGTGGGTAGTGTTGATGTTTCACATAGGGTTGAAGAAATCAATGCTGAATTAGGCGGTGAGGAAAATGGTGGGGTTTTCTACCCTCCTCTTCAATCAGTTCGTGATGGGCCTATGACCTCTGCACTCATTGTTGAAATAATGAGTAAAGAAGGCAAGAAACTATCAGAGTTAATCAGTGAATTACCAACTTACTATACGGAAAAACAGAAACTGAAGATTCCTGCAGAGAAAATGAGTTCGATGAAGGAGAAGTTATTGGTTTTCACAAAGGATGAAGAACGTATCACTATTGACGGAATAAAATTGTTCTATGATGATGGTTGGATTCTCATTCGTCCATCAGGTACTGAACCATTGTATAGAATCTTTGCTGAGGGAAAAACTGTAGATAACGCAAAGAAACTTGCTAAGATTGGAGTGGATTTGATAGAAAGAGCACTGAGCTAGATTACTATTAATCCTCGCTCAAAGTGATTAACTCGGCACACTTAAAGCACACTTAGTTAGTAAATTTTGATTTAGTCAGTTTGGAGGATATAGTATGGTTTTCAATCCTTTAGGCCCCGGACTTGAATTGGTTTGGGATATCATTGCATTTTTCATTGCATTCTTTGCGGTTTTGATGGCAGTACAAATCAATGCTGCAATTGAAAAGAGTGGTAAACTCTCAACGATTGTCACTCGAAAAGTAATTCATATGGTCGTTGCACCCATCGGAATGCTTAGCTGGATGCTCTTCTCGGGTGGAGTTTTCAGTCGCTGGGTAGCATTTCTTGTACCCTTGATGTTCATACTTCTCTTCGTGGCAATTGGTACTGGTAAAATGGTAAACGAGGATTTTGTCAAATCTATGTCAAGAACTGGTGACCCCAAGGAATTACTAGGTGGTACTCTATATTATGTTGTGCTGTTCGGTATTGCCACTATTCTCTGGTTCTATGTACCTGTTACAGGAATTGCTGGAGCAACTCCCATGGTCGCTGTTATGTTTGGGTGTCTGGCCGGAGGCGATGGACTTGCAGATATAATCGGTCGCAAATACGGCGGTGAACGCAAGTTTGGAATAGGTGGTGCAGAGAAGACTCTAGCAGGTTCCTTTGGCATGTTCATAGGTTCGTTCTTGTTTAGCTTCATTCTAACTTTCATCTATTCTCTTGAGATTGGATTTGATATCTTTGCACTGATAATTCCATTTCTCATTATTAGCCTTGTAGCTACAATCGTAGAGGCAATCACACCAAAAGGTCTAGACAACTGGACTGTTCCGATTATTGTAATCGTTATGGTTGTCTTGTTCTACACCTTCATACCCGTTTGGTGGCCATTCCCGCTTCTGACGATATGAACTACCTCTAAGGTGATTTACCATGGGTCAAGAACTAACTGTTCTCAAACTAGGGGGTTCTCTCCTTACTGACAAGACTAAACCATATGTCATTCGGAAAGATGTACTGGATTCTGCAGCTCAAGAGATCAAGGAGTGTATCAGTGAAGGGCTGATACAGTCACTAATCTTGGTACATGGTGTTGGTTCCTATGGTCATCCGCTAGTATTAGAGCATCAACTTCACAAAGGATTCCAAAGCACTGACCAGATACTACCTATTGCCAAGACACAGGCGAAAGTCAATGAGTTCCGACAAATGATAGTGAAGCAATTCCACGAGATAGAGGTCCCTATGGTACTTCTACATCCTTCTTCCATGATTGTGTCTAAGAAAATGAGGATGACCAACTACTTTCTTGATTCGCTGAAAAGCTTCGTGGATCTAGAAACAGTTCCCCTTCTTGGAGGTGACATGCTAATTGACACTGCTATGGGATGGAGTGTCGGTAGCGGGGATCAGTTGGCAGTCCTTCTTGCAAAGGAACTGGGAGCTAAGAATCTAATATTTGCGTCTGATGTAACTGGGATTTATGAAGCAGACCCAAAGGAAGTTCCAGATGCTCGCCCCATTGAGATAATCAATTTGAAAGAATTAGAAGCTACTTTGGAGCGGATGGGGGTTTCCGGTGTTATTGATGCGAGTGGCGCTATGAAAGGGAAGTTGAAGTCAATCATTCCTGTTACTTCTGAAATCGAGAAAGGATTGAATGTTGGACTGATTTCGATGATGGAATATGGGAACCTCAAGTTGTTTCTAAAGGGCGAAAAGGTGCAGCATACTCGTGTAACTGTTGAGTAAACTAACTGAATCTATAAAATGAGATGATAGGGCCCTGCGGCCCTATAGTCATGTTTCAGGAAGATTAGGACTAATCCTCTTTCTTCTCTGTAACTTCTTCTTCATCGAAGTCAAAATCTTCGAGTGGCTCTGGAGCTGGAGTGGTGAGCATTGTATATCCAATCCACATCGCAATGACCATGATTAGTACAACTCCAAGTAAGATTGGTAGTCTAACTAATAGGTTTGGATCGAAGAGGAATGCGAGGCCCCCAAATGTAGCAGTAACCCAAGCTTCGAGTTGAAACAGTGGGATGATTGCTAACCCCATAACGTAGTAAACGAGTACTAGCAGAGCGAAGATGAAGATAATTGCTCCAATTGCTTTTTCTTTGCCTATTGTAATTACTCTCCTCTATGATTAAAGGAACTAAGTCGTTTAGCGGTGGTGCACTCATAAAAGCATTACGTAGGGTAACTTGTTGTACAATATCGTGTTAGAATTTATATCTGTTCGATGAGAGAGTCGTTTGGGATTTCGCGGTTGTCTCGGAAAGACGAGTCATGATGGGACAATCATCACTGAGTTTGTTACTCAGTTGGGGTGTTTAGGGAAATGGATGATAATGGGTATAGCACGTCTTCACAAAGAGTGAAAATAAGAGCTTACGGGGTTTCAGCTAGCTCCGTCAGAACCAGTGTGGCAGAAATAACAGGAATCACTCCTGGTAAAAAAGAGGCTGTAATGACTACAGAAACTGGTAGGGTTTTTGCTGAACCCGAAATCTACTCTACTGGTGGTGGAGGTTACTGTGATTGCAGTGGTTGTGGTGGTGGTTCTGGGGATGGCGAAGCACTGCTTGTAGGTATAATCATAATTGCTGTATTGATGATAATGGTTGCAGTAGTATGGGCCATCGTTTTGATTGCCTTCTCTATTCTTACTATAGGTGGGTTCCTGAAGAGAAGATATCGAACTGTTGTTGTTATTGAGCGACAGAATAGGGAGTTTTTGGGAAAGCTTGCGATATCGATATTCAGAAAAAATGGTGTCTTGGAGTATCCTTTTGGTCATGAGGGATATGATGACTGGGTCAAACGAGATTTCAAGCTACATCTACGACTTAAGCATATCAGACAAGTTAGCTTATTCTTTGGTATCGGATGGGGATGGATTGAGGTTATTTTCAAAGTGAATGAACTTCTCGCTGGTTATGTTACAAACTACGGTCCTACTATTTTACCACTACGGCTTGTTATGCTTGCTATCTTTATTCCACTACTGCTCTATAGTCCTATATTGGAGATGCAATTCAATAACGCTCACAAAGAAGGTGAAGAGATGGTGATGAGATTACTTCACGAAGAATACGACTTCTCTCCAGATCACGCCATGTCTTTCGTAGATCCACCAAAGACCACAACTGGAATATCATCAGATGCTATCAAAAAAATAGACTACTGACAAATTTCAACGCACATGCATATGAACTGGCATGCTTCTCCTGTATCGCATGGCTTATATTTAGTCCACTTGCCGATACGCATACATACCACGGGAGTTGACGTGCGTTGAAGATTGTTGTACCTGTAAAGCAGGTTCCCGAAGTGTCTGAAGTTCGTATGAACGAAGAAACGGGCACACTCATCAGAGATGGTGTTCCAAGTATCATTAATCCATTTGATGAGCTTGCTGTAGAAGCTGCAATTCAATTGAAAGAGGCTCACGGTGGAGAGGTCACCATTATCACAATGGGACCACCACAAGCAAAGGATGTCCTACTCAAGGCTCTAGCAATGGGCGCCGACAACGCAGTGCATCTGACTGATCCTGCATTTGCTGGTGCTGATACATTGGCTACAGCTTTCACGTTATCTGAATATATCAAGAAAATGGAATTTGATCTTGTCATCTGTGGAAAACAGGCAATTGATGGAGACACTGCACAAGTTGGTCCCGAACTTGCTGAATTTCTTGGTGTCCCACAGATATGTTATGTTCGCAAGATTGAGATCAGCGAGGATGGGAAACACATCACTTGCCATCGTGAAACCGATGAAGGATATGAAGTTGTCAAGGCTAAACTACCTGCACTTCTTACTGCTACAAAGGGACTCAACGAGCCCCGACTTCCTAATATCATGGGAATCATGAAGGCAAAACAGAAGCCATTCGAAGAGGTAAATGCAGAAACTCTGGGGACAGAACTTGAGCTTCTTGGTCTGGATGGTTCTCCTACTGTGGTTCGAAAGGTATACCCACCAGAGAAGAAGAAGGGTGGAATCATTGTAGATGGTGAAGATACTGCGGCTGCTGTGAAACAGCTTGTAGAATTTCTTACAAAGAAGGGGGCAATCTAAGATGAAATTCAATTACGATAGAGATCTATGTAATGGATGCATGCTTTGCCCCAAGGTATGTAACTTCGATGCGATTGAGAAAGATGGCGACAAAGTCAAGTTCGACATGAACAAGTGTGTCTACTGCGGTTCGTGTGAAGAGATTTGCCCCGTTGATGCCATTCACATTGAACGTCGTGCCTTTGACAAGTCCCAGGTTAAGGAATACCATGATGTCTGGGTATTTTGTGAAACAAATGAAGGTCGACTCCGAAGTGTAGCTTTAGAACTTGTCACTGAGGGAAGAGTACTTGCTGATGCTCTGGGTGAGAATCTTATCGCAGTTATCATTGGTCATGAGATTGAGAATCATACTGATACCCTAATCCATCAAGGCGCAGACAAGGTCATTGTTGTTGACGACAAGATGTTCACAGACTATACAACAGATGCTTACACCATTGCTATGACCTCATTAATAGCACCAAGGAAACCAAGCGTTGTTCTATTCGGTGCAACAGGCAATGGAAGGGACCTTGCTCCCAGAATTGCAGCTAGAATGGGTGTGGGTTGCACAGCTGATTGTACAGGTCTTGAGATTGATGACGAACGTCAACTTGTCCAGACTCGTCCAGCCTTTGGTGGTAACATCATTGCTGAGATTATCACACCAGCAAGAAGACCTCAGATTGCCACCGTAAGACCCAATGTCTTCAAGCCATCAGAACCTGACACATCACGTACCGGTGAAGTTGAGAAGGCTGACATTCAGATAAGTCCGGTTCAGGTCCGTACTCGTGTCCTTGAGAAGGTCAGTGAAGTTGTAGAGGGAATGAAATCGGTTGAAGAAGCTGATGTCATTGTCTGTAGTGGTCGTGGTATCAAAGACCCTGAGAACCTCTCTCTACCAAAGGAACTTGCTGATTTACTTGACGCTGCTGTGGGTGGTTCACGACCAATCGTCGACTTAGGTTGGTTACCTCCAACTCAGCAGGTCGGTCAATCTGGTAGGACCGTTTGTCCCAAGCTGTATTTTGCGCTGGGAATCTCAGGTCAGATCCAGCACCTCGCAGGCATGTCCTCAAGTGATCTCATAGTTGCTATCAATAAAGACCCTGAGGCCCCGATATTCGGTTCATCAGACTTTGGGATTGTGGGAGATATCTTCACCATTCTTCCAGAGTTGATCTCAGAGATCAAGAAAGTGTTTGATGCAAGATAAAATGAATACCTGCTCAGTCATTGCGATTGAGCAGGCTCTCACTATTTCTCATTAGCTCTTACGTCGTTCAACACTCTAAATACAAGAAAAACAACAGATTTTGCTTGATAATGATGGAATCTAATTCCTCAATGATTCAGCGAATCAAACTCATTCTTATTATCATCACTGTAATCATAGTCTTTATGGTCCCATATGGATACCATATAGATGTCGGACCTGGTCCTAACGGACTCATGGCAATTACTTGGGAGTTACCAGAAACCTATGGTCTGATGATACTTTCAGCTCTCGAGTACTTCATCTATTATCTCTACCGGCTTGTTGTTCTCCGAGGGATGTGGAGATTGTTGAATGGTGCGATATCATCCAGACGATTCATGGTTCATGGCCTAGTATCTGAGATAATTCCACTACTGATATCTATTCCCGGAGTCCTGTTTCTTAGTTCTGAAGGCGAGACCTATATCCCAATTATGATTCCAATCCCTATTCTCTTACTCTATTGTGGTTTTGTTGTGATTTATCTTAGAACGCAAAGCGAAACCTAGTATCTTCCTGAGTTAATTTCAAAGATCAAGAAAGTGCTTGATGCAAGATAGATTTAGTTCAATACCCAGTCCGAGCGGGCTGGGTTTTCTATTCCTTTTCACTTATTCTTCTACTTCTCCGTACACCATATACGCAAATGTAAGAAGAACAGCTAGAACCCCTAAAATCATTAGTAGAAGGAAGAGGATTGTTTCTTCAAGAGTTTGAGTCTGCTCCATTTTTACGAACCCCACATGTACTGTCCTATCAGAAATCTGCAATACCATTTGTCTTTGGAAAGTACAAGACTCGCACTAACTACTGGTGCATTTAGATTGATTATCAAAAAGAGCGATCGAAATGAAAGTGGGCAGTACTAGACTGCCCAAACTTTTTCTTTCTTTATACTGGTAACTTAGAAGTCGTAAGCCTTCAGAGTCTTTCTCTTGTTGTCCGTGCATCGCTTGGATGCTTCGGTCAACATAGCGTTGATCTGAGTGTTGATTGCACCATACGCATCAGATCCAACCATCATCTTGTTCTCACGTGCGAAGTCTTGTACAGCCTTCTTAACAAAGAAGGTAAACTTTGGTTTCTTAGCTTTAGCTTTTGCCATTGTATTTTCCTCTAAGATAGTGTCCTGCATGAAGAGGCATGGTTACAATAGAGTTTCCAACCCCCTGGCAACAGGCAAATGCAACGACCTTAATTTGCAATATAAGCATATGTCGCATAGAACGCTTCTACGTTCACTCTAGCTAGACAATGAAAATTCCTATGATTTTGGTAAAAAAACGAACAACTGTATTCCGATACATTTATATGGAAATGTAATAATGTACAGTTAGCGAATTACAATGACTGAAGATATTGACGATATTAAACGCGAACTCGACGAGGTCCGCAAACTCAAAGAGGAGCTGCGCCGAGAGGTCGAGGATGTACGACGAGAAAGAGAAGATACACTTCGTCGTAAAGAAGAAATTGATGGAGAAAAAGCACGTCATGGAAGAAAGCCAAGACCACCACGCGCACCTCGTGCTCCACGAAGACTCAGAGCTGGTAAAGATATTGACATCGACATTGGTGGGATCACTGATAGTCTTGAGGACATGATGGAAGGACTTGGCAAATCTATTGAGATGAGCATCAAGGATGTAGAAGGAATTGGAAAGAGTATTAGAATTCCTGGAATTCATGTTCGTAGAGCATCTCGAAAAGGTAGAAAGGGAAGAAGAATTCGCAAGAAAGATATTGAGAAAATTCCCCCTGAACGTGTCGCAAAGATAGTTGCTCCGTTGGGTAGCGAGGAAAGATTGAGGATACTACAATTTCTGAAGGAAGGTGGTAAGACCTTCAATGAGATTGAGATCTTCACGACAAAGACTGGTAGCTCTCTGACACATCACTTGAATCCCCTAGTTGAGGCAAGTTATGTTGTGAAAGGAGAGGTTCGTGGAACCTACTACCTAACAGTTGAAGGACGTTTAGCTTACAGACTTGCTCAGTGGTTAACTCACCGTGTCGAAAGACAACGTGATAAGACTGGCAACAATGGATCGAACGGAGAGGCTGAGATCAAAGTTGATTTTGAAGAAGATACTGATGCTGAAGAGGTAATCATAGTAGAGGATGAGGAGGAGCTCGAGAAGGCTGCAGAACACCTTGAACGAGTTTCTGAAAGACTCGAAGCGACTCAGGATCAGCTCGAAGATGCTGCTGATGAACTGGTGGATGCCAAGGAAGAGGAGCACGAACGACTCGAAGAGCTTAGGGAGCAGGAAGAAGAACGTCAAGAAAGTCGAGAAGATGACGACCTCGATTCAATGGATTGGAAGGACTAAGGAGGAAACAAAGATGAAGAATCTAAAACCCGATACCAATGCAATGGTAGTGACCGAAGAATACGACATCATCTCACACGAGAAAGCCTATGTCCGAATGGAACCTGGGTGCGTGTGGGTATACCTCCTTGAGGATGATAAGAGAGTGGGGATTGCCTATGCAGGTCCCTCCAAGTTTGCAGTTGACGCAATTGCAGAAACTGATATGGGTGCAATGGGTGAATCTGTGACTGATACTCTAGAGGGTATCTCATTATTCATTGGTTCCGCTTCATTGGACAACATATCCAAGAAGGCTGAGAACTCAGACCTTCAGACTACGGGATTCAATGATACTTCTGCATTCACTCAGGCTATTGAAGCATCTATGAAGGATCACATCAATGGTGGGAATAAACAGACAAAGATTGACAACAAGAGCGATGCAAGGATCTTCTTTGGAACTGACTCTGAGGAAACAAAGGTCCTTCTCGTCCTCAGTGAAGAAAAAGGGCTAGTTTTCACCCATGGTAAACTAGTCTATGTAATAGGAGATGATAACATGGTTTCAGTAAGTAAATCCGGTGTAGTGATTACAAATAGGGATGGTAAACAACTCATTGTTGGCAAAGGTCGCATTAGTGGACTTGATGATATCGTGGATATTGGTCCAATTGTAACCCGATCTGTAGCAGGTGCATTGAAGGGCTTGAAAGGGCTCAAAGCTATGAAGCCAATGATGAGAACCGCTGCATCCTATCCCTATGATAATGTAGACGACTTTGATTGGAAGGATTGATGCAAGATGGATGAATGCAGCACACGACTTTCACGTATAGAAACAACTGCAGTGAATTTCATCCGTCAGGTATCTTCAGAATTGACATCATCCACTTCTCTATCTCGAGATGTCAATCATATTCATGCTTGATTCGTTTCCGTACACTCCGAGCTCCTGTCCTCTGACGGGAGCTCACCCTCTATTTTTTAGAATTAACTTGACCTTTGTATAGCTCTAGGTCTGATTTGAAGTTCATAGAGTGAGTAGTACTTGCCCTTGCTCCGCATGAGATCTGCATGCTTTCCAGTTTCTACTATTTGTCCATTCTCGATGACAATTATTCTGTCTGCATTGACAATGGTGGAAAGCCTGTGTGCAATAACAATGGAAGTTCTCCCTGCGAGAAGTGCTTTCATTCCTTTTTGGATTGCATGTTCAGTATAGATGTCCACTGAACTTGTGGCTTCATCAAGAACAAGGATTTTCGGATTTGCAAGCAGTGCACGTGCAAAGCTGACTAACTGACGTTCTCCTTCAGACAGTCTACCTCCCCGCTCACCTACTTCTGTATCAAATCCATTTTCAAGATTCTCAAAGATTCGACGAGCTCCAATTACCTCAGTAGCGTTGAGTAGCTCCTCATCGGTTGCTTCAGGTTTGCCATATCTGATGTTTTCCTTGATAGTGCCCATGAAGAGAAATGGATCTTGTAGAACAAGTCCAATTCTTGCATGCAATGACCTCTGAGTGACAGAACGAATATCGATGCCATCTATTTTGACTGAACCATCAATAATCTCGTAGAATCTATTCAGTAAACTCACGACTGTTGTCTTACCAGCTCCCGTATCTCCAACGAGGGCAATGGTTTCTCCAGGTTTGATATCCAATTCAAAGTTCTGAAGAACTACAGGTCCGTCGCCATATCTGAAAGTCACATCATTGAATTGAACACGACCTTCAATCTCTGGCATTGGTATGGCATCTGGTCGGTCCATTACTGCAGGTACGGAATCAAGTACAGTAAAGACTCGTTCTCCTCCAGCAAATGCACTCTGAACAGATGTGTAGAAGTTAGCGATGATGAGTATCGGTCTGAAGAATCGATTATTGAACTGTAGGAATAGGACAATCGTGCCCAAGGACATTACAGAAGCGGGATCTAGATATAGCCATCCTCCGATGAGAAGAACAATTGCAAGTCCTAAGCCGCTGATGAAACGAATTATGGGGAAGAATCCAGCTTGTGCCTTGCCAGCATCAACATTGGACTCATAATCTGCTTCATTTAATTCTGCAAAAATATCTGCGCTTATTCTCTCACGAGCGAAACTCTTCGTTACTTTTGCTCCTGAGATACTCTCTGCAAAGTTAGCAGTTACACTTGAAATGGTCTTTCGAGTTCGTCTATATGCCTCTCGTAGTTTCTTTCTGAAGTAGAGAGTAGTGATCATAAGGACGGGAACAACGGTAAGTGAAGCTATTGCTAGTCGTAAGTCAACTGTGAAGATAACTATACCAATAGCAAAGACAATGAAAATCTGTGCAAAGGTACTGATCAGTCCACCTGCTAGTAATTCACTCATTCGGTCAACATCATTTGTCAATCTTGAGATAATTCTCCCACCCGATGAATGATCATGAAACTCTTCAGACATTCCTTGTACATGAGTATAGAGATCTTGTCTGATGTCATAGACTGCTCTCTGGCCCATCAGAGCCATTAGATATTCCGTTCCATATGATGTGACCCATACGAAGAACTGAATAACTATGTAGAGGATTGCTGTATTTGTGATAGCTTCTAGACTTCCAGATATTATCGCTGCTGGAAAATCGATGTCAATTGCATGTAGGAGAATGAATGGTGTCCAAACACTAAGAGCAATGCCTATCGCTGTTAGTATAGTCACGGCTGCGAACAACTTTCTATAAGCAAGAAGGTACTCGACCATCCGCCATAGGAGTGTGCGATCCGCATATTCGTAGGACCTTGCATCTGGATCATCAGCATGGTCTAGACTCAAGGTTTCTCACTCTCCTGAACGGTAACTTTTGAAGCTGTGTCTTTGTTAATATGTGCCGCAAGTTCCATCTCGATAAGTGTCTGGTGTATTGATGAAAACAATCCATCCTTTGCTATCAATTCCTCATGAGAACCCATCTCAACAATTTGACCTCGTTCCATCATCACGATTAGGTCTGCATTTCTAACAGTACTCAATCGATGGGTAATGATGAAGGTCGTTCGATTCGCCATTAGATTTTCTAAAGCCTTCTGAATAAGCATCTCTGTTTTTGCATCAACGGAGCTCGTACTGTCATCAAGAATCAGGATTTTTGGGTCTGCCAATAGAGCACGAGCAATAGCAATACGTTGTTTTTGACCACCACTTAGAGTAACTCCGCGCTCACCGATTTCAGATTCGTATCCTTCTTCCAGAGTTAGAATGAAATCATGAATCATGGCTGCCTTAGCAGCATCCTGCACTTCCTCAAGTGAGGCTTCTGGTCTACCAAAGGCGATATTCTCTTTGATAGTAGCACTAAAGAGAAACGGGTCTTGATGGACCATTCCAACTCGTTTTCTTAGGTCTGTAAGTGCATAAAGTCTGATGTCTACACCATCTATACAGATAGTGCCCGGAGGTTCTACCTTGAATCTTTTTCCACCAATGGACACGAATCCATCATCTACCTGATATTCGACATCTTCGATCTTAACTTTCCCATCAGTTACACTGTATGATTTTTCTTGGTACGTGATTGTACTATTTGCATCAACATCATAGAATCTAGGAATCAGGTTTACCAAGCTTGTTTTTCCTGAACCTGTTCCGCCTAACAATGCAACAATTTGACCTGATTTAACATTCAAAGTGATATCTCGAAGGATGTAGCTCTCACTACTATAACTGAAGAAGACATTATCGAAATCAACTGCACCCTTAAACTGCGTAGCATCTACTGGAACCTCTGGGTTCATAACTGCCTCTTCAGCATCCAAAATGTAGAATGTACGTTCACCGGCAGCAGAGGCTCTCTGATACATTCCGACACCCCAACTTAGGAATCTTGCAGGCATCATAAGCATTCCAATCAGTGTGACAAAGCCCACAAATTCTCCAAGAGTTAATGTTCCTTCAACAATGAAGAAACCGCCAATGTAGACGAGGAATCCAACAATCGCTCCAAAGAGTGATGGGAGCATCGGATGATAGAATGACATGAGTCTGCTAGCTTCGACTCTCAGATCCAAGAAACCTCGATTTTCTTCCTCAACCCTTTCAGCTTCCCGTTCTTCTGCGGCATAGGACCTCACAACTTTGTGACCGTAAACATTCTCAGAGAGCACTGAGCTAAGTTTTCCGTACTGTTTTCGGGCCGCGTAAAAGACGGGTCTTACTTTCTTTGCAAAAACATACATAAACATGACAATAATTGGTAAAACAACAAGCATGTAGACGGTGAGACTTGGACTTAGTATATACATGATAAAGAAAGTGCCAATAAGCATTGACAGCCCAATGAAAATTACTCTGAAACCCCAAAAGAGGAACTCTCTCATCGTCGTCACATCAGTGGTGACTCTTGCCAACAACTGCCCAGTTTCATTTTCATCATAGAATGCAAGATCCTTTTCCATCAAGCTATCATAGAGCTCTTCACGAATTTGATAGATCACTCTCTGGGAACTTATAGCAGCTCCATACCTTCCAATTACATCAAAGAGGGCGTACGAAGCTCCCAGAGCTACGTAGATTATCACAAACGGGATGAGCTGGTCTAGCTGATTTGCAAGGATGATGTTATCAATAATATGAACAGTTACGAGGGGAGTAACAAGATTGAAGACATTACCAATACCAGCTGCAAGAATGAATCCAATAAAGAGACGTTTGTTTCTTAGTGAATATCCTGTGAGTCTTCTAATATGACCCAATCTTTCAGCCCCACGAATTTTGGATTTTAACTGTAGATGATAAGAGTTATGCAACTTGCACTATCTAGCTACATTTCTCTGCGAGTGTAGTCCCAAGGTTGCGACACTCTTCTAGAACTGATTCACCTGGATAGTCCTTCGCTTTTATTGGTTGCTCGATAACAATCTCTGCATTGAGTTCCTTCAGTTTGCTATCAATCTCATCTGGAGCTTCTCCACTCCACCCGTACGATCCATACCCCGCAGCTGGGAGACCTTTCAAATCTGGAAGTTCTGATAAGATTCGCTTCACCATAGGAAGCACTCTCTTCATTCTGGTAGAACTACCAATTGCCAGAGCACAGAAACCTGTTGTTCCACTGAACTCTTTTGCATCAATAATCTCGCATTCAGCACCCGCAGCAGTGACTCCTTCACAAATTGCTTCTGCCATTGCTTTTGTTCGACCGCGTGTACTCTCGTAGATGACTCCAACTTTCATCTTGATTCTTTCCGATGTTGATGCTCCTGTAACAAAAGACTATCGAAAGGGGCTTTTCTCCGTTACACCACTTTGCTGATAAGGCTCAATAAGAGCACAGATGTCTGACGATGTCTAAAGATGTTGGAAAGAAAGCAGAAAAAGTCTGCAAGATACTCATCACCAAGTATGGCAAAGAAGTGAGTGAAAGGAAGCTTCCGCCCATTGATGAGCTCGTTATGACAATCCTTAGTCAACACACCAACGACATCAACATGTATCGTGCATTTGAAAGTTTGAAAGAAACTTACTCTAGTTGGGAGGAAGTCCTCGTTGCACCACAGGATGAACTGGCTGTAAGTATCCGTTCATCAGGAATGTACAATCTGAAGGCAAAACGGATTCAAGCTACTCTGAGAGAAATCCAAGAACGGGTTGGTAAGCTCGATCTATCCCTTATTGAAACGATGGAGATTCCGGAGGCAAAGGAGTGGTTGACATCATTACACGGTGTAGGCCCAAAGACAGCTGCTATAGTTCTCCTATTCTCATTTGGTCTTCCAGTCTTGCCAGTGGACACACATGTGTGGCGAGTTACAAAACGATTGGGAATAATAGATACGAAGGTTTCTCGTGAGAAAGCACATGATCTCTTGGAGCAAATAATGCCCAGCGACTGTATTCCTTCTCTAAACAAGAATCTTGTACGACATGGTAGAGAGGTATGTCGAGCACAGAATCCAAAATGTCCCGATTGTTTTCTGAACAAGATTTGTGATTTCTATAAGTTACTCAAATGATAGTTATGGCGTTTAAACAGTCATTCCATTAGTAGATACTATCAATACCTTCAATAGGCAATACTCGGTTTTAATCGATAATCATCTATACAAAGCCTGGAGCTTATCGCATGGAATTATTCCTTCTTACTATTGGTGCAGCACTTGTACTTGCGTACGTTGGTGCTTCTATTCTCAAACGACTGGGAATTCCTCAAACTCTAGGATTCATGCTTGCTGGTGTTGTTCTTGGTTTGACTCAGATACTTACCGAGCAAGGGATTAACGATTTGCGATTCTTTGTTGCTCTGGCCCTCGGCCTCATTGGGTACAATATTGGCCATGAATTAAGTAATCCTGAACTGACAGGAAGTAGAATTCGGAAACTCCTGTTCATCGTTATAATCGAGGCTACTGCGGCTTTTGCACTTGTTTCTTTTCTCACATATTTCTTATTGTCCTCAATTTCGTTTCCATTACCACTTCCAACTGCACTCCTTTTCGGAGCAGTTGCTAGTGCTACTGCACCGGCGGCAACAGCTGATGTAGTGTGGGAATCAAAATGTGAAGGCCCTGTCACATCCTCGCTGATGTTTGTTCTTGCTGCTGATGATATTGCAGCTGTGATTCTCACTAATTCCGCTATTGCATTTGCTCTGTGGACTATTGATTCAAGTACCATAACACTAACCTCTGTGATGATTGAGCCTGTGATAGGCATTATTGGTTCAGTGGTACTGGGTATCGTTGCTGGCTTTGTTTTTCTCTATCCTGTTAACAAACAGAAAGACAGAGGTAAACTTCTAGAACTTGAGATTGGAATGGTAATCCTACTGATCGGATCTATCCAAGTCATTAACGGATATCTTGATTCCCTCGGATTTTACATCCACTTCAGTGATATCTTTGCAGCTATGGTCTTTGGATATGTTGTAAGATCCAGAATCAGTAAGGACAAAGAGCAAGTTCCTGAGCTTCTTGAACGAGTGATGGCTCCAGTTGTGATGATCTTCTTTGTAATGGTCGGAGCCAGAATGGCTCAACTTCTAACAACCTCTGAATCACTTCTGCTAATTGCATTAACTGCAGGTCTCTATCTTGGTGGTAGAACCATCGCCAAATACTTTGGAACAGCTCTTGGTGCTCGCATCGTAAATGAGGTTCCTGCAATCCAGAAGTATCTTGGTGGTTGTCTCCTTTGTCAAGCTGGTGTGGCACTAGGGCTTTCTTTCGTAATTGAAGAAACCTTTGTAGCACTGGGTGGAGATGCACAGATAATGGGTATCTTAATCCTAGGCGTTGTTGCTGCATCCACAATGATCCTTGAGATGGTGGGACCGATGGCAGTGAAAAAGAGTCTAAGCGCTGCTGGAGAATTACCAGAAAACGGACCACTTTTCGAACCGGATGAGGTAAAATTGTTCGACGTACCCGAGAAGGCACCCTGCTCTCTATTACCTCAAGAGGATTCGGATTCAACAATCGACGATGAAATCGAGGTTTGAAATCCGTTAGATTAACAAGAGTCCTCTGCTTTACTCTAGATTATGTCCGATGACAAATGTATACGTGATGAGCCCTGGCATATTCTTTGTCGCGTAGTAAAACAAGAGGGAAACTGTGCCGCGGGTCACAAAGTTGGAGATGAGGTTCTCTTTACAGGTGATGAAGTCAAGGGGAAAATCTGCATCAGTGCAATGTACTCTATGCTCCCCAAAATCTATGCGATGATGCACAATGCAAGATTCCCATGGCTAGACGATCAATGTATTGCAACACATGCCTGTCCTGATGCGTTTAATCCTTTGATGTATGAATTACACAGGGTTCCACGTGATTGAGTCTAATCGGACTCCTTCTCGAGAACATCTGCATTGGGGTCTTCATTCGGGTCCAATAGTGGAGCGAAAGCTCCCTGAAGATCTTCCAGCACTGCATCTGCCTCTGGGCGATTTGACATTACAGGAGCCACTCGACCATACCATCCACAATCAATACAATATAATGCTGGTTGGAAAGAACCTGGGAATACACCTAAATCATGAGATGAAGTAAGTTTGACCAATCGCGGGCTTTTACAGATGGGACACACTTCAATATCCACATCAAAGCCCTTCTTCTTCCATTCATCCAAAGCTTGTCTAACTGCCATGAGTCTTCTTAATTCTTGAAGTTCTTTCGCAGAAAGTTGCCCTGTGGTTGGTCTTGACGCCATGGGTATCATACTGATAGCAATAATTTACAATTTACGTGTTATGATAGGCGCCTGATTGTACCATTCCCTCTGGCTAGTGTAGCCGCATTCTTAAGTTCTGAATTATCTAACGACTAGGTGGATTATTGAAATGAAGGATGTTGAGCTCTTCAAACTTGCAGCAAATTCAACTCGAAAGTGGAGAGAAATGGAGATGCACTTACTTAAAGAAAGGGGTTGCAAAGATCTTTCATTTCGCCCGCAAACTGGAATGTCATCATTGGGGTGGGTCCTAGCGCATCAAGCATCTGTATATGATTTCTCTCTCAACATGCTCATCAAAGCTGGACCTCCTAAGAATCCGAAACTATTCAAGCTATACACTCCAGGAACCGCAGGTGATTGGGCGGGCACCTCAAGAAAGGAAATCGCAGAATACTATGATTTAGGTGAGAGTGATCTTCTCAACTGGATTAATGATGCCAGTGAATCGGAGCTAGAGCGGAAAATTGAGGAAGGAAAAGCTCCATCATACTTTGTTGGAATGACTGTTAGAGAAGTAATAGCAAGTGCATTTACTCACCTTGATTATCATACTGGTCATCTTACCGCAATCAGAAAGGACTGGGAAAAATCCAGAGGATGACTACAAGTTACTCAAACAATCTTCTGCATATTCCTTTGCTCTGATGATATTCTCTTTGTGTCTGTGAGATACCTCGATTGTGAGAGGTCCTTTGTATCCAGAATTGTGAAGGGTTTCGACTGTTTGATGGAGATTGATCTCACCATCTCCTGGAACTAGATAGTGCCTCTTTCCATTTTCTCCAAGTAGATTTCCATCACTATCTCGAAAGTGAACGTTGGCAATACGGTTTCCAAAAGCAGTTGTCATCCAATTCATGTCTGAACCATTGATGTGCATGAACTCCATATCAATGGTGATTCCCAGTGACCTATTGTTATGTTTTTGAATCTCTTCGAGAATGTAGTGGTCAACATTCTTGATGTATGGGACATTTTCAAAGGTCAACATACAATCTACATCTTCTGCTTTATTGAGGAGTATTTCGTACCTCTTTGCCCATCTTGAACTAGCGAGTTGGTCCTGTTCTGGTAAGTGCAACACAGCAACTTTGAGTCCGAGAGTTTCAATCAATTCGAACGAGGAATGGACTGTATCGTTGAATTCTTTTTCATCAAAGGATACTACAAGGAATTTTGGTAAATGTATTGAATATGCTTGAAGTGAAAGGTCATCAAGAGCTTCTTGTATCGTATCTCTTACCCAGTCCGGTTGATTGCTGTACCAGAGCTCAATGGTATCATATCCTGCATTTTTCACATGAACAAGAGACCGAATCATGTTAGCTAGGACTTTCTCCGGTGAGGAGGATGATCTAATCCCGCCAAGTATTGAACATGAAACAAACACAAATGCGCTCTCCTGCTGAATCATTCACGAATATAGCTCTAGGAATTCAACAATTTTTGTGTTTATTTCCTTTCTAAACCGTTCTATCTCTTCTCGCATTTCTAGGAATATTGAATCCTTTCCCTCTACAATCATCTTTCTATGAATCATTCCAATATCATCATTATAGTGAGTGATTCTTGAGTAAATCTCCCAAAGCATTCTCCTCTGATCATCTGGGATATACTCTGCACGACCCGATCTTATACCTAGAATCCAGAACCCTTTTCGAAGAGGCATATCTGTTTTGAGTGCTTCAACGTTCACTTTTAATTCCTCAAGCAGATCAGAAAGCAATGCTCTTCCAGTCTTCCGATTACTCCTGATTTTGAAGACTTCACCCAAAGCTATTCCTGCAAGCATACCGAAAAAGATTGACAACAACCTATACCCGTCTCTTATGACTCCTTCAATTCCACCTGGATTGAATATTATCACAACAGAGGCAACGATGATTATCGTAGCAAAGATCGAAAGCCATATTTTTTGTTCGTCCATTTGACCTAGCTTACTCCACAAGTTGTATGTCCATCAAGTCCACTTATTTTTACAGTCTTATGTCTTGTTAAAAGAAAAGAGTGGTAGTGACCAAGTGGTCACCACCCTAGAGGTTTCATCTATTTGTTCTGTTTCTCAGATACAAAGTAGACACAGGTTTCTACTCCTTCACTGATCATAGTTTTACGCCCACTTACAAAGGTCCCAATTGTACCAAAGAAGAGGCCGATGAAGAAGAAGATCATTCCAATTCCTAGAGCAACAGTTGTTCCAATCATTCGTTCTGCAATTAAGAACAGGTCTGGAATTGCGATTCTAATCCATGCTAATGGAAAGGTACCCATTGCTGCGATAACTGCACCGAGTAACATACCACCAAAGAGTTTCTTCGGGGCAAGTGACAATGGATTTTTAGTAGCAAAACCTAGTGCACCTTCAACCTTCTCTCCCTTTATCGCACTTACAATCTTGGAAAATGATCCTGGGAGCATAAATGAGGTCAGTCTTAGATTGACAACAATCGTTAACAAAGCTAGACCTATTCCCATGAAGATAGTTGCCATTCCAATAGCTTTTCCTGGTCTCACTAGAGGACCGAAAGAGCCAACCATCCCTGCTGAAAAGAGCAGACCAAGGCCAGCAAAAACAATCATCCAAAGTAGTCCCACAATAGCTAAGATGGGAGCCAGCTTTGTAATTGTAAGCGGCGCTTCAACCGCTGGAACATCTATGCCAGTTGATTCTGCTACAGCTTGTCCCAAGTTAATTCTCTGCGCTCTCAACCATTTGATGATAATTAGGAGCCAGTATGAAATTGAGAATAACATTATTCCAATTCCAATAAACATCCAATTTTCCCATGTTGGAGTTGGGATATCCACGACGAGTCGAATGAAGGCAAGTGGAATCAACCCGGTTGCTGTGATGATCATACCTACGTAGGTAAGCATGAGGTTCCACCTTGGGAAGAACTGTTTGACATTCTCCTGTGTGGCTTCCTTACCTGTTGCCATCTGCACAAGTCTACCTGGTAGACTAATCGCTTGTGTACTTAGATTTAGAACTATTGTAGCGAGTCCGAGGGCAATACCACCAATCAATAGTGAAACACCTAGACCCTCAATTGGCTCAGCAAATATCTCAAAGATATGAGCTAAACTTGGGTCAATTATTGCAACTTCTGCCGCCATCCATCCCATTGTGACGAACACTGCAAAAGTTTCGATAAGTATTCCCAGAACGAGTATTTTCGCAAAAATCCGAGCAAAGAGAGGTGGTTTCATCTCTGGCGGCTGCAAATTAATTTTCGTTAAACTTGCACGTGCGTTTTCACCAGTTGTTCGAAGATTGATTACAATTGTGACAATTGCAAATCCTATTCCAAGTTTTAAAATACCTAATCCGTATAATGGCACAATTTCTGCGTACGCATGCAGAACTGCTTCAATTGCGGCCGCAGATAGGTATGCTGCAGATGCAGTGTCTACTATGCTTTCTAATGTAACTTGATTGAATAATCTCAAAATTCCAATGAAGAATGAAATTACTACTATCAGCATTCCAATCATCAGTATTGATTTGTAACGTTTTACTAATCCGTCTATCAAAATCTTAACCCCACTTATGAAATATCTAAGAAAAAGTGCACTCTGCCAGATTCACAAACGGATCTGTCAGAGTACAAACGAGTTTCTTTTACTAAAATTATGCCATGGTTGGGACCGGCACACCAGCAGTTTCGAAAGCAGTCTTGAGGGCTGCCATGAATGCCTTCTGAGCCTCTTCAGGATAGTTTTTCACCGTTTGAAAAACATACTTTGTGTCTTCCTTATCGACATCTTCAGAAAGCTCGGAAACAGCTTTTGCTCGTGCAACCATCAACGCCATTCTCTCTTCAGGCGAGAGGCTCATTATGGCTTTGATACGTGTACCATGGAATGGACCTTTCTTCTTATCATCAAGCTTGGAAATTGCAATTACCAAACCTTTCACAGACTGAACTCTCTGTTCATCAGGTTGGCCAGCAATCATCTTCACTCGTTCAGTAATCATCTGAAGCTTTTGCTCCTCAGGAGCATCTGCTAACATTTTAATCATGTCTTCCATTATTAATTTCTCCAAAAATATTAATAACTTAACAATGGTTAATTTTGATATAAGTGTTGTCGTTACACACTCCTTTTATTTTTTAGATAAATATTGAAAAGAAATCTAAATTCTCAAGAGAAAAGCATTTGAGCACTAATATTTCAGACTGATTAGGTTAGGAGTTGAAAATATGTCACGCCGCGTATTTCTACTTACAGTAATTACCATTACATTTCTGCTTTCGTTGAATCTAGTATCTGCATCTAATGCTATAGAGGATACTACATTCGCTCCAGCACAATGGACTGGTGGTTTGATTATTGATCATACCTGTATCGACCTCAATGCTATTCCATCTGAATACATAGAAGCTGCTCAGGATGATGTAAAGATCCATTATGCTCATACAAGTCATGGAGGGCAGATAACTACAGGATTATCGCAGATTGAATCTGCTAATGCAACATTTGATGTATCTAGAACGAGTTTAGTTCTACCAACAGATACAGGTGCACTCTGTATCTATGATGGAAATTCTCCTCATACTTACATTACACCGAACTACTATTGGGAAGGTGAGGGTGCCACAGATATTACTCAAAACACACTTGATGACAATCCGGGTATCACAGTTTCTCTATGGTCTTGGTGTACTCAGGTTGATGGTTATGATGCAGCAGGAATTCAAGAATACTTGGATACGATGACTGCACTTGAAACAGCCAACCCAGGAATTACATTCGTCTATATGACAGGTAATGCTCAAGCTACTGGAAGCTCAGGATATAATCGATGGGTCAATAATGAGATGATACGACAATATTGCATTGACAACGATAAGGTCCTGTTCGATTTTGCAGATCTTGATGTTTGGAGTAATGGGGTTCAAAACACATATGCTCATGATCCTGGTGATGGAACTGTTCAGGTTCCTTCAGAACACCCCGATTTTATTGGAAATGAGGCAGGTCATACCACATACACAAGTTGTGATCAGAAAGGTTACGCATTCTGGTGGCTAGTTGCAATGCTCGCTGGATGGAATGTCCCCACAACGACTACCACAACAAGCACAACAAGCACGACGACAACGACAACAACGACAACTGGTTCCACAACTTCCCAAATACCAATGAACGATATACTTCTATTCTCTGGTGTTGCTGCAGTTGTTCTCCTAGTTGGTTATGTTGCAGTAAGACGATTCTACAGTTAGCAACATATGGTGAGAGGACTAACCTCTCACCTTGCTATTTCTTTTCTCAGCTCTCGTCTGAAATTGTATCTGGAGCCCGAAGTAATTCGGTTGCAAATGGTGAATCATCCGTTGTAACAAGGAATTCATTCTCCAAAGCATCCATGATAGCTTTGTACACACGACCTTCTTCAAGACCACATGAGGCAATTTCTGATGCGAGTTCTTCTAGTTTGAACTCTTCTCCATGCTTACTAGCAATTCTCTCGTTCGCACAACTAGTTGTTGGGAACTTCTTTACTTCATCAAGCTTGTAAGTTCTCAATAGTTGACCATCCAGAAGGTCTTCGAAGAGTGAATTGAACTGCTGTGTAGTATGATGGTCTAGAACTACTATCGGAACCTCTTCCATTGTATCATCAAAGATGAATCCAACAGTCTTTGCAAATGATATCATCCTCTCTCTCTGTTCAGGTGATGGATTACCAGTTGTTATGAATGCACATACCAGTTTGTTCGTTGAAATTACCCTGACAATATCTGAGATTGGAATCAATCCCCATTCCTCCGAGGATGACTCGATGTCAAACTCACCACGGAAGCTAGTGATAGCTGTGATGAAAGCTGAAATTACGGTTTCTTCAAGTCCATCTCTGAGAATCTTGGAATATATTGGTAGACCACTTTCTTTGTGAAGCACGATTACTCCCATAAGACTCCTGATATCATCAAATCGATGCTTTATTGCTAGGGTTGCTTTATTCTCACGAATACGTTTCTTTCTTGCAGATCTTCTATAGACTAATCCTGCACAAAGTGCGAAGAGCCCAATCATAATTGGATAGTATCGTGTTGTTGTCACCCATAGCATGGTAACAACATCTCTTGCTGGCTCTAAACCTACTGCAAAGTCTGCATTCATTACATAATCTGCAGCTTCACAAGTAATTTCGAGCTGGTACTCTCCATCTGCCACAGGCATTGGAATAGAACCACTATAAACTCCTACAGTGGCTGTTTCAGTTAGGGCAATGTAATCAGTAATCCTTGCACCATTAGAATCCAATACAAAACAAAATACCTCTACTCCTGAAACAGGGTCTCCGGTATCCTCTTCTGTTATCTGAACATTGACAACTGATTCGAGATTTTCAGGACCACTCAATCCCTGCAATACTTCTACAGCTAGTGGTACTCTACTCACTTCGAAAGTGAGTCTGAACGAACGTGATTCAAATCCAACTTTCTCAAAGGTTAGGAGTACACTGTGTTCTCCAAGCTCTTGTGGTGTTAGATTTACAGAGTATTGACCAGAACCTAATTCGATGTAGGTTACCCAATCTGAAGCGCTACCTGTTGGTACAATAATTCCTCCACGTATATTACTGCTATTGGAATCGAATATGAAACTGAAAGTGAAATCATAGGATCGCCCAATGAGAAGAGTTTCCAATGGGCTGGATCCTTCAACAGTTGTGTCTATCTCTTCAACCTCAATGAAGAACGATTTTGTTGCTATCCGATAGTTTGTCCTATTTGCTACAACACTAAGAGCCCATGATCCTACTCCATTACCTCTTATTGTAACAATATAGTATCCAGTGAACTCAGTGACCTGAATGTCAAGATCAGCAACAGCTGGAACCACAGCAATATTGGCTCCCTGAACGGCTTGGTTTGCACTGCTACTATTGTAGTATATTATCAGACTAAATGGTTCTGCAAATTCTACTACCGTGGATGAAATGTCACCAGCAAAGCTCAATGATGTCTGAATCTCAGTAACTACAAAGGTGAATCCTGCGCTTGAGCTCTGATAATTATCTGCGATTGCCCTGAATAATAAGTCAAAGGTTTGAATTGTAGAGGACTCCAAAGTAATGTTGTAGTAACCATTACCAACTGAAATGGCATCAGTAAATATCAGACCTTCAGGAGGATTGACCAATGTGATATTTTCATCATCAATGGGGTTAAAACTCTCATCCATAAACCGGAGCTGCAGAGTATATGTTTGATTGATCGCGACAGTTTCTTCAGAGGGTATTGAAGTCAAAATTGTTGGAATACCACTTGCAGTCAGTGTGAAAGTTGTATATTGAGTTTCATGATTAGTGATGTTTGCGCTAATCACTATAGAAAATGTTCCTGCTGCACTAGGAGTTAGGGTAATCTCATAGTATCCATCAACAATGTGAGCGAAACCAGTATGTACTAATCCTGTTCCTGGAGTTACTGTAACTACCAGAACATCTGCACCAGGTAAACCGTATCCTGTACTATTTCTGTACTCTACTATTAATCGGTAACTTTCACTGAAAAGTACAACATCAGCTGTTCCATTCAGTAATTCAAGCTCACTTCCAGTTGCTCCAACTATCAGTATAAAGGAATCAGTTGTGTTGTAGTGGTATGGTTTTGTCATTGTGATGATAATTCCATATGTTGAAGAAACATTACAGATAATATCAATAGAATATAGTCCATTAGCACTATCTACGAAATTATACCATGAGAGACCCTCGATGGGTCCTGAAAATATGAAGATTGGTAGAGCACCAGGGACGCCCGTTCCATTCAGGAATTCATAGCTAAGCTGAACGGTGAACACTTCATTCAGCCCAGTTTCAACGGGTATTGTTCCTGCATTGGTTATTTCCAAAACTGTAGGTAATGCAGTAACAGAAACAGTGAATCCTACAATCGAACTCTGATAGTTAGTGGCTGTTGCCCTGAAGAGTAGGTTGTAGATATCAATATCAGAAGAGCGAATTGTGATGTTATAGAGACCATTCGTAACCCAGGTTGCTGATGAAACAGAAATTCCACTGGGTAAGTCAATTAATTCGATGGTGGCAGTGTCTATTGGATTTGAATCTTCATCCTCGAAGCTAAGTTGCAGGACAAAGGTTTCATTGACTGTTATCGAAACACTGGAGGGTATCGCTGTCAGAACAGTCGGTATAACTACTCCCGTGAGCGTGAATGTTTCATAATGAATTTCGTGATTGAAGACATCTGCACTTAGGACAATGGAATAAGTTCCAGTTGTTGAAGGAGTGAAGGTTATCTCATAAAATCCACCGGTGATGTGAGTGAAGCTTCCATTAGTTAGTCCAGTCGAAGGAGTTATCGTGACAACTTGAAGATTGGCACCTGTGAGACCATAGCCTGTGCTATTCCTATATTCCACGACAAGCCTGTAACTATCTCCATATTGCACGACATCTGCAGTTCCGTTGACTAAAATTAACTCTGTACTAATTTCATTAATGCTCAGAGTAAAGGAATCCGATGCATTGTGATGATATGGTTTTGAAAGTGTGATTGTAATTTCGTAGCTTGTTGAGATATTGGAAATTATGTCTATTGAATATAAACCGCTTCCGCTATCGATGAATGAGCCCCATTCGATACCTTCCTGGGGACCAGTATATGATACAGAAGGCGCTGCTCCTTCAATCCCTGTACCATTCCACAGCTGATAGTCTAATTGTACTGTGAACGCATCAAACAGATCATTCTCTACAGGAGCTGGTCCAGCATTGGTAATTGCTAATGAGGTTTCAAATGACAAAGAAATGGTGAATTGAACTGATATTGGATCAAAATATGGTCTTGAGATATCCACAACTACTATGAACACACCATTTTCCAGAAGTGAAGTGTCGAAATCAGCATACCACCAATTCTGTACGAAATTCTGTGTGAAATCCACAGTAGTTGCTGACCAATTTGCACTCATTGATACACTTCCATCTAAAAGATACTCTCCTAAATCTGAGTCCGTCAGGATAATCTGATTGGATATTACAAGTCCATGGTCAGTATCTATTGTAGGAGATTGAACAATGGCTGAAGCTCGGTGGTATAGATCAAATGTAGCAATCCCATAAGCTAATTCACTTCCATTGTTCCAGAATATTATGGCCTCCCAAATTCCAACAGAGGTGTTCGTTCCACCAAAGGCGAGGGTTGAACTATTCGCCAATCCACCGATGATTGTTGCACCAGAATCTGTTGACCATAGAGTACTATTGGGCATCATCCAATCTATATTGACTGGACTGCCACTGCCTGGAGTGACACTTGCAGTTCCTATTTCTACATGGGTTCGTGTGATATTACCTGGGTAGAATCTTGAGCTTGCAGTCCACATCCCCGTGTCATAGATTTGAACCTCAACCGATTTTGCATAATTAAAGGACTGATGAGTGATTTTCCACCATCCTACTCTATCATACAGACTGTTAGGTATGAAAATGCTCCCTGCTGAAATAGTACATAGTCCTGTGATATCGTTATTTAGCGAGTCCTTAATGGTCGCATTTTCCCAATCATTTGGATACTGTATTTCTAAGGTAATATTCTGATAATCTGCAGGTGTTGCAATATAGCTATACATCTCCAGATTTGCACTCTGTCCAGCATCAATTGAATAAGAAACTCCATGCTCTGCCAAATCAGTGGTCCACGAGCTATTAATATCACGTTGGTAGTATGTGATTACACCAAAATCGAAGGACACCGAGGTATTTGCTGTTACTTCTATTTCAAGTGGACTAACATCCCAGAGATCTGGATTTACTATTGTTGCAGATCCTGTTTCACCTGGGGGACCAGTAATTGGTCCCGAGGAACCCTCAACATTGAACGTAAGATCAACACTCCCATAGTCTACAGGAGTTTGGCTAGCAAATCCAACATCATCAAGATGAAGCTCTATTTTTTGTGCATTGATTAGACCATCGGGTGAGCCATCAGCATCATAATCACCATTTTCTGTCATCACGAGGTCATTATATTCGAAATAAAATCCAATCGCAATATCGAAGGTTGCAGGAGCACCAGTGAGCTCAATTGGAAAATCAGATATCGTGTACCATACATTTCTTGCATCAATCTCACAGAGACTCAGGTAGTAGGAGTCCGTGTGAATGTAGATTCGCAGCTCGACATCTCCCGCAAGATCATATGGTGATGGATCAAGTGGTCCTGAAACGTATCTATAACTAAAGCTCAAACTGAAGTTATCTGTTTGAGGTGAGTTGGTAATGGTCTGTTCCCATAGTATCTCAGACTCGAAATGATGTGTGTATGTATCATCCTGAGGTGGATTCTTTTCTTTAAGTTCTCCATAGTTCACTAATGTGACGTATCCCTCTGTTGAATTCCATACTGCACTTTGGGTCTGTGAACCACCGCTGGAGTCATAGGTTGAGCTAGCCCAAGGGTCTACTTCGTCCTCAAAGGTACCGTTTTCTGCATAGAGTTTTCTCAGATTACCAACTTGAATTTCCGATTTCGATACAGTCCAGTCATTTGCTTCGTCGATTGTAATATTTTGTTGAGCATTCTGTCCGGAATCAGTTCTTGCCCGGAAAACATCTGAAACTTGATGACCTCTCTGAGTCATTGTATTTGGGTTCAAGACTCCCTCTTGGGTGTCCTGTGATAGTGCAAATGCATTCTTAGTGCTCATATCGTTTTCATAGGAATCAATTAATCCCGAAGAATCCGAATTGTCATTATCCGAGATTGAATTCATATAGTAATTTGTGGGTGATAGAACTAACCCAAAAAGCATCGGAATGATAACCAAGAATGTGAGTATGAGTCGTTTATTCTTCATTGCAATTCCCTCAGAGGGTGAATGGCGTACGGAATTGAAACTGTGTAAAATAATACAACAGATTAGGTTAATTGGAAAATATTGAGTTATTACTGTTGTTTGTCTGTTTGTTTCATTCTTGGGATGAACATTGGGACTGATTTCTGGTATTTCTCATAATCTTCCCCAAATTCTCGCACAAGCTCTTTCTCTTCCTTCCAGCACAGAATGTAGTTGATGATTATCACTAGTGGGGTCACAAGTAATGAGTAGAATGAAGATAACAAAAATGTAATTCCAATATGTGATAGCATTGCACCTGTGTACTGTGGGTGTCTCATTCGTGAATATAGCCCCGTAGTGATTACTTTTTCAGGTCTATGCGTTTCGGACTCTTTCAAGCCAATCTCAGTGACTCCCTTGATTCCTAGCCAAGCTCCTGGAATGATGAAAACTATACCCAGAATGAGATGTAATATTGGAATTTGAAGTACAAACAGACCGAGGATTGGGATAATGAATACAATCTCCTGAAGGAATGGGATAAGGAAGATAGGTTGCGGTGAAATCCAGAGACCAATCAAGAAGATGAAGATTCCCCACCCTGATATCATCCCCAGAATAGAACCAATTCTCTTCCCTTTCTCAGGACCATACTTCTCATCTAATCTTGCATGTTCTACGGAAATGAAGTGAAAGGGAACAACTGCAATGATTCCCACTATTGAAACTATGAACCAGAAACTCATCAGATACACAATGTCATTCTAACTTATCAAATCAACTACACTTGAAAGAGTCTTATTATTGGTGACACATCAACTCTGAATATCATTTGGGATGACAAAATGTCAACAGATACAGAAATGCTAGAAGAACTTAGAGAGATTAGAAAGCTACTGACTCCTGCACCACAACCTCCACCACCAGAAGGTGTGGTCAATGAATTTGTAGCCTTCATCTCAAGTTACAAGGTCCTTGGTCTTGCTGTGGCGTTCATCTTGGGTATATACATTGGAAATATTGTATCCGCCCTTGTGAATAGTTTCATTATGCCACTCGTTGAAATTGTGTATCCAGCTATCGATCCTGAGGATCTATTATACGAATTATCTGGTGGTCCCATCATGGACAGTCTGATTACATTCGTAATCGTGGCATTTGTGGTTTTCATCATCGTGAAGATTGCTGCAAGAATGGGAATCGACTAAACGAATTGTAAAAAATAATTTTGGGGAGAATAATCTCCCCTTGTTCTCTTTTTGGTGGCATATACACGGATTATTTGATTGCTCCAATAATCAGGAATAGAACACCTACTCCCATTAGAATGAGCATCAGTTCTGAAAAACTAAATTCTGCTATGGCTAGTGTGTAGTATCCCAAGAAGAAGTATGCTGCATATGCTTCAAAGCCGGCTATAAATGGTAAAATAGCTGGCAATATTCCTACTATTATTAGTAGGAGTCCAAGTATGGCTAAACCCTTTCCCATATCAAACGTCTCCGGATGGTAGGTATTCTTTGCACATCTACCTATTTGTACGTTATGTCTAACTGGGGTATCACATTGTCATTTTCAAATAGAGATAGGGAGTAATCGGTGATTAACAAATTCTTCAATGTTCATCCTAACCTGCTCGATATCGGTCAGGTGCTTCTTAGCAACCTTCGCATAAACACTCATTACAACCTTCTTCTGCTTACCCTCATCATCCAGCTCCCACCTACCCACAACTCGTCCGTTCAACCATATTGAAGGTCGAACCTCTCCAGTAGCTCGAGATCCTTTTCCAGGCATTATTTGTGGGCCATCTGGATTTGAAGGCCAGAAGTGTTTTCGATCTGCTGGGAATAGCATAGGTTGAACTGATTCTTCAATGAAATCAGTTCGGTCTATGAATGCTTTGAGAAAATGATCTTCATACGGAAGAAACCAAACCAAGGCTTGTTTCGGTTTCTCAACAGATGCGGCAATCTCAAAATCAGAAGTCAGCATGTACTTGTCCTTCTGGCCAGTATTGACTGTGACTATATCCTCACCAAGGCTGGAAATAGCATTCTTGACCGTAGTCTTGGTTTGACGTAGCCACCACGCAATATCATCAACTGAGACCGGTCCGAATCGTTCGATGTGATGCTGAATTAGATTAGTGATGGCTTCTTGTTCATCAATTAACTTCAGTTTGAATCCATCAACCCATTGATCTAGCAACGCATATGATGTTAGATTACTCCTTGCATGCTTTGCTTTGGCACGAACTACTTCACCTCGTGCCATCAACATCAACAAAGCTGAACGCACATGGTCTCCGATATCTGGAACAACTTTCTTGAGATCGCTTGTACGTAGAGGTCCATCCTTTAATGCATCCTTAACACTGGAAAACATAGCCTCAATATCTTGGTCGGTGAGCACATCGACCTTCCTGTACTTGTCAGTTCGATATGCCTTGAATAGAGATGGTCCTGTGGCACTGATTATCATTGATAGATTATCAATATGCATCACATGAATCGTTGTTCTAAAGGCGTGAGTCCTGACTAATTTTCTACCACTATCTAATGACTCAAACATATCCTTAGCATCGAAGTCACCTATTCTTGCCCATGTTGAAAAATACGGGGTCCAGTAATCCGTTGAATGGAGACCTAGCTGGTATTTTGCGACATCGCAATAATTCGTAACTTTCTCATCAAGTAGAAATTGCTTTCTGAGTTGATTCCAATGCAGTTGCTCTGAAGTAGGTTCACCCACGTGTTACCCCTCGTTATGACGTGAAGGGGGTCTTCCTTTTATCATCTACTTTTCATGTATCTTTGAATCCAGCAATGGTGATTTCAAACAACAGGTACCCACAACCAACTTCTGACTTCAGATACTAGACTCACAATATATCACTGAAAGATTTCAGTTTTGTACATTATTTACTTCTTGGGTATGGTCTCATGGTTCTTTTCGTATTCGTTGATTCAGCTTGTAGTAAAATCCATCCTTTACTAAGCATGTATTGAGAAGGAACAAGATCCATACTGCAATGAGAAACACCGGTGATAATAGGGTCAGCATAGTTTCAATGAATGACAGTGGGACCATGATCACTGCTAACTGGAAAGCCCAGTCTCTACCCAAGTACATTCCAATACCTGCAAGTAAATCCAATACGCCTAGGATAACAATGGCTAGAATTACAGAGAAGAAGCTAAGCCATGGTATCGGTTCTGAGAAACCCAAAATCGGATAGAGCATAACTGCTCCCAGAAGAACAAAGAATGACTTCAATATTTGAGCTAGTACTGCAAGACCAAATACACGACGTTGAAGACTTCCGGGAATTCTAACCTCCTGAGTGTCAACACTAGCTAAGCGAACAAAGCTGTATCCTCCGTCATTTCGAATTATCCCAAGTGTCACAAATTGAATTCCACAAATAACAAGGATGAAAGCTCCCGCGATCATTGATACTCCTAGAGTTTCTGGGAAGATTACATGAAAGAAACTCATCCCCGCTGAAACTCCCCATGCTTCAATCTTCAGACTCCAGAACCACCAGGCAACTATCAGTTCCACAATACCAATTCCAAGAAGCACACTTGTGGTAGTTGTAACCACAAAAGAGAGTGCGATGAAGATGATTCCCCTTACTACGTGCAGTAGGGTGTTTAATAGAACATAGTCTGTTCTGATATATGGTTGTTCAACAGAGAGTTGTACTTCGCATCCCATGGTAGTTCATCCTACGTCTAAACTCCCTTGCATAATAATAAGCAAACGGACCGCGCACGTCAATACCAAAACTATGTATGAGATATATTTACTGCACGTTTAGTTGGAATATTGTGAAGAACTGGGTATTTTCGACTTACTCAAAAAATGAAGATTTCAATAAATAAACGAACTTTTGCTATAATAGAACAAAATACGACAAAGGTTTTATCTGTCAATGTACCGAAATAGTATTCTGAGGAGGTGCGCCGCTGTTGAAAAACAGTTTAGGCTATTCCATATTCGCGATGGTGCTAATGCTTGTGGGACTAGTGGTACTACCAGTCAGTGCTGCGTTTGTTCCCATAACTAATGAAATGACTGAGCAATCTTTTGAAACTGATGATGATGGTCACACTTACTTGTATGTAAGTAGCGAACTTGATTATCAAAGCAGGGACTATCTCGTCCATGATGGAGATGTAGACATTTCCACGTATGAGTACGATGATGATTCATGGACTTTAGATGGGTCCTCATTTGAAGGTCCTGCTACAAGAGAATATCCTTTCCAGGCATGGGATTATGTTGAGAGAGGATGGCTCGATGATGGAACTGCATTAGGTCAATTTATTGACTTTGCCAATACAACATCTGACCCACTGGAAATCGGAGCTGAATCAGAACGTAGAGTTTTCCCACTTGACGTCGGCACCACAAATTCCATTGTCTTGGAGTCGTCAGTACCACATTATGGTACATTCAACCTAACAAATGAAGAATTCATTCATGTAACAGTAGCATCCAGACAGGATGATATTATGCTCTCCTGTTCTGTTGCCTCTCCTGAAGGTGTTGTGTATGGACAAATGTTTCTTTCAGATGGGAACATTGATGTTATGCCAATTAGACCAGATGGCCCCGGAATGTATATTCTCTATATTGGCGCTTGGACCGATGTCAACAGTTTCTGTACTGTAGATGTTACAATTGAATCAGTAACTCCAATCAACTTCCCTGTGGATACAATCATCGAAGGTGTCTTGCCAGGAAGCGAATATATCGCAGAAGTTGGAAGTGGCGATTTGGTTCATACGGAAACAGCTCCCACTGCTATAACATACAAATTCTACTCAAACACCGCAGTTCCAGAGCGCATCAGTTGGGCTATGAATCTACCAGAGCTCCAATCTGATGTTTACAGTCCATACATTCCACGACTTCGCATAACTAGTGATGCATATACAATGAATGATGTGGTGTATAGATATACAGACAGTTACAATTATGATGAGGATCCATTCTATTTCCAGTCATTCCAGAATGAGAGCTACTATATGACTGTCATGGGAATGGAGAATGTTGAATACGTACTCATGCATGATGTACCTACTTCCGCTCCTCTTCCGATAAACCAAGAATTCTATATCGAAAATATGCAATCTGATGTCACAAATGAGGTTTTCACACTTGATCTGTCTGAAGACTCCATATTCAGAGTGAATACAACAGCTGCTAACGGTTATAGTTGGCGTATCTATTCTGTGTTTGATGATTTGATTTATCGAAACCTTGGTGTCAGTACGAATCCCAATTTCCAAAACTCTGAAGTTTACTATCTTCCTGCGGGGACCTACATAGTAAAAGCTCGCGCAACCTCCTATAGCGCATTTGGTCACTATGAGTTTAACTTCGGATCCGTGGTTGAGGGTACTGGACCTGTTTCTGTTAATGATGGAAGTCTTATTGGTGTACGATTTGATACTAATGCTCTCGACTGGTATAATGTGAGTGTTGCATTCAATACACACGATAATGTTACCGTATCAACCGATGTGCAGATACTCAACACGTTTGGTGAGAACGTGATGAACTCTGATGTTGGTTACGGAAACCGACAATCTGGTTTTGGCTGGTTCGAATATCCAAATAACTACACATCCTGGATTGAAAGCGAGTTCGTTGATGGTTTTGGAATCGCAGTAATTAGTCCGTATTATGTACAGAACAATACTGCAGGTCTTGTTTCAGACCAACTCTTTGGTCATAGCTTGGACTATACTGTTGCTGTTGAAGATGGTATTCCTTGGTATTTCAACGATACAGCCTCAATATCCATCGGAACTGGTTGGTATAATTTTACACTAGGATACCCCAGTGATGCTAGTGAATGGTACTTACTTTCGTTGGATTGTGATCCTGGAACCTGGATGAACGTATCTGTCTATGTAGAAGATGTGTCAACCTGGGATTGTGACATATACCAAAAGGTAAACTATTCCTACCAATATTTGGACTGGGATTCTCTCGATGATACCTTTACTGGTTCATTCACTACTAATGGTACATTCCAGTTCGGTAGTATCAGTGACACTGTGAATTTGGTATTCTGGATTGACAGAACTCAAGCAGTTGAAGGTAGTTTTGACATTGTGATTGAAACGCATGTTACCAATGCGTTTGATTTCATGGATCCATTGCAGTACATGGGTAATGGAGCTGGAGGCGGAGTGGCTCCTCCTGTTGATTTGGGATTAGCCGCGGCTGGTGTTGGAATCTCAGCGGTTGCGATTGTTGTGGTTGTTGTGGTTATCCTGAAGAAAAAACCACAGTTACTAGGGAGGTAGAAAAAAGATGAAACGAAATCCTATTCTTTACGTACTACTTGCAATACTGATTGCTCAACCCCTGCTAGTTATTGGGTTCGGCCCTTCGATGGCAACAAACGCAATAGATGCAGAAGATACTGTAATTCCCGCTCAGGGTACACGACTTAGCACACATACGAATCATGTACCAATAATAATTAATGATAATGCAGATTTTGGCCTACAAGGATGGCCTGGTACTGGTACTCCTGCAGATCCATATGTCCTCTCAGGGCTCAACATTACTTATGATCTGGGCGTACCTGCAATTCAAGTGTATAATGTTGATGTTTCATTTGTTATCCGTGACTGTTACTTGAATCAGGGCTCTGAAGACTGGGCAGTTGAATTCATCAATACCACTGCAGCCACTATCGAGTATACAACTATCTACGGTAATGGTGGTGGAATTTACTGTGATAATGCGAACAACACAGAAATCATGCACTCATTTGTTGAGAACTATGGTGACTCGGGCTCTACTACTTACCGCGCACTTCTCATTGAATATTCAGACTCGTGCTCTCTAGTTGGGAACGAGTTCAATTCTCCTAATGATACCAGCGCTGTATTTTCATATAGCCACAATATTGACTCACAGGACAACACTTACGCATCTGATGGTAGTTCTATGGTTCATCTATTATTTACAGCTTGTAATTCCACTTCAATGGATCAGGATACAATAACATATGGAGGAATCAGTGTCAGCTTCTTTGGTTGTCATGATCTTGTATTGACCGACTTGAATATCTACGATGTGCTAGATGGTATTTATGCATCTGACTGTCCAGGAATATCGATTACTGGAACCTCAATTAGTGCAACAAACAACTTAGGTGTACGATTACTTGGATGCAATAATGCAGTTATTTCTGATTGTACTATTGATGCTCCTGCTATTGTCAATGGTATCATCTATACAACTACATCAGAATGGTTGACAGTAACAGGAAATACTCTCTCTGGTTCAGATAATTTTGGTATCTTACTATCTGGAGCTCACAATAGCACAGTCACAACAAATACGATTACTGATATCTCACTTGCTGGAATTTATCTGGCTGATTCACACGATTGTGAGGTGTCTTCAAATACAGTTAGTGTTTGCAACACATACGGTATTCAATTAGCTACCTCTCACAGAGTTGACTTGGATGGAAATGTTATCTCGGATATCGATGGAGATGGTGTCTATTTTGAATTATCAGATAATGGAACTGTAAGTAATAGTATCATTGACACAGTCACAGATGAAGGAATTGAACTGGATACTTGTAGTAATTGGCAGGTACATGACAACACAATTGCACATGCTGGTGTAGGCATTTACCTCTATCAAGGAGCCTTTACAGATATCTGGTCCAATGATATTTCAGACATCGACAGTGAAGGAATCAGCGCTAACACTCATGATGTTCTTGAAACTTGGGAGAATACAGTAACCAATGCAGATGTAGGTCTCTACTTCACAGACTGTGATGATCTCTATATCCGGGATGAAACAGTATCTGATTGTGTGACAGGTATTTTTGTCGACCAATCCGAAGAGAGTGAGTTCTCTAACAATGTTATAACTGACTGTACTGATAGAGGATTTGACATATGGCAACTCGCAAACACGTCATTCATCCAAAACACACTCACGAACTGTGTTCCCTATGGATTCGAGATTGAATATAGTACCAATCTAACTTTCACTGGTAACGTACTAACTGGCGGCGGTTTCTATTTCTCAGTAGAAGCATCCCTTTCCGATGTAAACCACACATTTTCAGGGAATACTGTGAATGATTTGCCGCTGTACTACGGTATAGGTGTAGAAAATATTGACATTGATGGAACTAGCTATGGTCAAATTATCCTTGCAAATAGTAGCGAAGTTGAAATCACAGGTGGCTCATTCATTAATTCAGCAACGATCTACTTCCATAACTGTGAGAATGTGAATGTCAGTGGTGTTACAATAACTGACCACATATTTGGAGTGGCTATAATCGATTGTGAGAATGTTACTGTTAGAAACTCTGACATCACAGGTAACTATGACTGGAGCAATGTTGGCATTCTAGCAGTTAGTTCTGATTGGTTTACTGCCGAAAACGTTGATATTACCACATCAGAAGTTGGTATCGTGGTTGGTAGTTCTCACTACGCAATAATTGATTCATGTATACTCTCTGACTCACCGGAGTTAATCTATGCTGAAAACTCCGATGGTGGAACAATAGTCGATTGTGACATTTTTGATGCTATCGCTGTTGGTATTGGTTTAGATAGTTCTGAGAATTGGACCGTTACAAACAACCATATCTATTGGTGTGAAATGGGAATTGAAACTGACACCGCAGATTACATGAATTTGACTCTCAATGAAATCCATGACTGTTGGGTTGGTATATGGTGGCAAAATACTGCATTCGGGCTGGCATACAATAATACTATTCGCTGGAATGATGGTGGAGTGATAATGATAACTCCTAATCCTGGATCTATGCTGTACTCTAACATACTCGCATTGAATTTTATAGATAATGGATTTGATGATGGTGTACCAAATAATTGGGACGACTGGATTAGTGTAGGTAACTACTGGGATGATTATAGTGGTACAGGGACTTATTCTGTCCCCGGAAGTGCAGGTTCAGTAGATAACTTCCCAATGCAATATATCGTCACCGAGCCAATAATCAATGAAGCATTTGATGAGGACTACGCTGAAGGAACAACTGGTCATGAAGCTATATGGTATGCTTACGATGATTACCTCAATGACTACACAGTTACAATTGATGGCGCTTTCTGGACCTCAGGAGTAGTCAATGACCTTCAATTCCCCGAAATTAATGTAAACATTGATGGCTTATCTTATGGTGAGCATACCGCAGTCATTACAGTCTGGGATGTTGATTTGAATTCAGTTTCTGATACGATTCTAATTGATGTCTTTGACATTGTAGACCCGACCGTTGACAACCCCGCAAACTTCGAGATATTCCTTGGAGTTACAGGAAACGAGATAATCTGGGAAGCTGATGACCTCAATCCAGGCAACTACGTTGTTATGATTGATGACTCTGAGTATGCTACTGGTCCATGGACGAGTGGTACAATCAGCATAGATATTGACGGACTGTCAGCTGGCGTACATCACTTCACAATGACAGTCTATGATGCTGATGAGAACTCTGCTTCGGATTCAGTTTCAATTCTGGTCATTAACGATGCCACTGCACCCATTATAGACAGTCCTGAGGACATTGTCTTTGTTGTAGATACAACTGGGAACCGAATTATCTGGACTCCTACTGACGACTACCCTGACAGCTTTGAAGTTTCTTTCAATGGAACCGTTATCGCTGCAGATAGTTGGGGTGGAGGTCATATAGTATTAGAACTAGATAATCTAGTAGTTGGTGAATATAATTTCACCATGACAGTCTTTGATGGAGGACAACATTCTGCGTCTGATACAGTGGCCGTTCAGGTCATACCCTATGAGGGATGGACGCCTGTTCTTCCGCCACCTGATTTCACACTCCTCATTATTGCAGGAGTTGGAGTCACAGGTGCTGTTGTGATAATAGGTGTGATCTACGTCTTGAAGATCAAGAAGCCTAGTTCAGGAGGTGCATGAACTTGAATATAATTAGTAAACAAGTTGCAATATCGGTATTCGCGATATCTTTGATGCTGTTGGGGATGACTTTGCTGCCAGTAAGTGCAGCCTATATCCCAACACAAACCGAAACCTTTGACCAGAGTTTTGTAGCAGAGGAGAACGGTCATACCTATCTGTATGTGGATAATGAAATCTTCTTTGAACAATCCACGATAACACATAACGAAGATATGAACGTAGAGAAATATTTCTACCAAGAAACTTCATGGAATAATCCGTTCTCTGTTTTTCCTGGACCTGCAGAAAGGAGATACTCTTTTGCACAGGGTTCAGGTTTTGTTGGTGGCTGGCTTGATAATGGTACACTGTTACCAAGCTTTCACGATTTTGTCAACAAGTCAAATGCCCCTCTTGAAATCGGGGCATATTCTGAGCGTAATGTCTTTCCAGTTGAAATTGGTGTTCAGTCTTCGTATATTCTGGAATCCAATGCGATGAATATTGGTACTTTTAATTTGACTAATGAAGAGTTTGTTCATGTAACATTTAGTGGACGGACCGACACTGCTGAACTTATGATGCTTATTCTCGATCCACAAGGCCGAATGCTAACAGAAGGATATGTTATTGGTGGGAATATAGAAATTGTACCCTTCCACCCCACAGGACCTGGAATGTATCAGATGATTCTGATGAGTTTTGCAGCGAATGATAATCTATGTATTGCAGACATCAGTATTGACCCCATCACACCAACTACGATTCCGATCGGAGGTATAGTTGATGGAGTCCTACCTGGAAGCGAACATGTCATACAAGATGATGGTGCGATGGTCCAGCAGGAAAAGGCTCCTACTGCAATAACCTACAAATTCAGTACAACTAGGACTACTCCTGCTAGGCTGCAATTTGCATTGAATATTCCAGAGATTACTGAAGATATCTATTATCGATATGAACCTTGGATTTTAATCACAGCTGATGTATTCTTCTCTGAATTGTTGCCTTTGGGTTATGGAATGTATCTTGATCAAAGCAGTGATCCATTCTACTATCAATCGTTCCAGGATGAAACCTATTATGCAACTGTCATAGGAATGGAGAATGTTGGCTATACTCTATACCATGACCAGCCTGTAATCGATGAATTACCTATTAACCAAGAATTCTATATTGAGAATGTTGGAGTTGACAATGAATTACAGGTGTTTTCCTTCCAACTGGCACAAGATTCTGTAATGCGAGTTAATTCTACTGAAGGCACATATGGATATGGATGGGAGTTATGGACCGTCGATGATGATATGATGTATCGATGGCTTGAAGTAGAAGATAACGATGCATTTGAAGATGCTGCCATCTATTACATTCCTGCAGGTGAATATCTAGTATCCGCCGAGTGTTCTGATTCAGACGCATGGGGATTCTATGAATTCAATGTAGGACCTGTTATCGATGGAGTAGGATCCGTTGCGGTAGATAATGGAGGTCTTATCGGTGTCCGGTTTAATACCTCTGTGCTGTCATTGTACAATCTTACTGTTGCTCTGAATACACACGACAACATCACAGCTAGCACCGATATCGAAATTTTGAATACTTATGGTGGATACGTGACGGACCTTGACACTGATTTAGGTAACAGACAATCTGGAGTGGGTTGGGTTGAATATCCATCGAACTTCACTCATGATATCTTTGAGAATGCCTGCGATGGTTTTGGTATTGCTGTGATAAGTCCTTATGATGTGCAGAATAATACTGCAGGTCTTCCGGGAAATTCCTTCAACGAATATACACTCGACTATACTGTAGGGCTTGAAGATGGTGCGCCTTGGAGGTACAATGGTACTGCTTCTATTTCAATTGAAACTGGCTGGTACAACTTCACTCTTGGTGACCCTGGAGACGTTGGTGAATATTATCTACTTTCAGTGGATTGCACTGAAGGCACCTGGATGAACGTTTCATTCTATATGGAAGATGTGTCAGATATGGAATGCTCTATCTACCAGGCTGTAGATGGAAAGTTTCAACGTCTTAGCTGGGGTGCTCTCGACAATACTCTTGTTGGTTCTACTTCAGGTGAGGGTGCGTTCCAAGTGGGGAGTATAAGTGATGTCATGTATTTTGTTTTTGACATAGAGCGAGTACAAGCTGGCGAAGGAAGACTGGATATAGAAATCACCCAGTTCCTTACAAACAGCTTTGAGTTTATGCCACCTGTCATGTATCAAGGTGTTGAAGCACCTGGTGTAGACACAGGTACGCTTGCACTAGCAGCTGGTGCAGGTATCGCCATCGTAGCAGTGGTGATAGTAATTGTAGTTCTGAAAAAGAGGAGGCTATAAAATGAGAAAGAATCCAATCTTCTTAGTGTTGCTAGCTATTCTGGTTGCACAACCACTGCTAGTGGGTAATCTCGGAGTTGTTTCTCCGGGACAAAATGATGGCGTGTTCACACCCGCACTTGGGACTCGACTTGCGCCTGGCGATCACACAAATCATGTACCCATTCTGATTGATGGAAACGATGATTTTGTATCGCAGGGATGGCCTGGCTCTGGTACATCCGGGGATCCATACATCATTTCAGGTCTGAACATTACTTATGCCAATGGGATGATATTAATTTCAATCACCGATACAACAGCATACTTCGTTATCCGTGATTGTTACCTTGATCAGGGATCATCAACAAGGGGGATATTTCTCCTTAATGCTAGTCAAGGTGTTGTTGAGCACTGTACAGTAAGCGCTCCTACTGAAGGAATATATCTGTATCAATCCAATGATACAACAATTTCACACACCGAGGCCTATGCCGTTGGGCATTCACTTCTTGTTGAGTACTCATGGAACTGCTTAGTAGAGAACAGTGAATTTGACTCTGAAAACTCTAGAAGCTCATATTGGTATGATAGTCCCAATCCTACTCTGAATTATAATTCTTGGAATGCAGACCCTGGTGATGACAACGTAATTGAAATGGACGGATGCAATAACACAGTGATCACTCATAGCACAATAGTCGATGGTTTCCGCGGTCTTGCCATGTACAATAGTTATGATGTAGAGATAACAAACCTAACCTTAACAGACGTAACTTATGGAATGCAATTCGATACATGTGGCGAGATTGATATTGCTGACTCATATAGCGAATCTCCGGAAACAACTCTTTACATGAATATGTGTAACGATTCATCAGTTATCGATTCAGAATTCGTATGTGATGATGACGGTGACTATGCTATAGGCATCTACAGCTCTCACAGGTTCACTTTCACTGGTAACTATCTTGCAGATGCTGAAGCTTATGGAATTGTTGTGAACAATTGTGAGGAGAGCGTCATCAATTCGAATACAGTCTTTGAATGTGAACCAGTTGGAATCCTCATCGAAGATTGCCCTGATACAGAGGTAATTGGTAATACAGTGGATTACTCTGGAGGTTCTGGAATTGAATCACACGATTCTCCCAGATGTACAATAAACAACAATGACATCTACTGGGCAGAAACCGGTATCTATGGAAATAATCCTGACAATTCAACCTTCATTGGCAATACATTAGAGTATCATCTTGGTGGAATAGTTCTCGAGAATACTCCTGAGTATGTAAATGTCAGTGATAACCAGATAGATGACGCTGAATATGGTATCTATGTTGTAGAAGGTGAGTGGTGTCGCATCCATGATAACGTTATTTCAAATGTTGATGATGGCTTGCATTTTGTATTTGGTGAGGACTTAGATGTCTATAATAATATCATATCTGCTTATGAATATGGAATCTATTTCCAAAATGTTGACGATATGCATATACATCATAATACAATCACTGATGCAGATGATGGAATTTACGAATCATCCAATTGTGATAGGATACGAGTTGAGGACAATACACTCGATTCCATTGAGCACGGTATCACAATTCGGGGTATCAATAGCAGTATTGTGAACAATGTTCTTACTAATGTTGGCGTATTCGGTATTCGTCTGAGTTCTGTAGCCCATTGTGAAATAAATGGAAATTCAATTTCTGGAGCTCCAGTCTTTGGGCTCTTATCCTCCCAAGATACCAATGTATCATTTATAGACAATGTATTCACTGGTTGTGGATTCCAGTTCGAATCGTCTGGTCCAATGTCTTACTTCAACCATACGTTCAGTGGCAATACAGTCAATGGACAACCAATCTACTATGGTGTCAGTGAAGTAGCTGGCTCAGTTAGCCTTGCAACCTATGCTCAAGTAATCTTATTGAACTGTAGTTACATGGATATCATAGGTACCAGTGTTGGTCAAGTTACAGATCCAGTGCAACTATTTTATTGTTTCAACATTACTACAAGTGATATAGTATCTGTACCTAATGTAAGAACAATAACTGCATTCTATACAGATAATCTCACGATATCTGACATCACAACATTTGGACGAGACTCTGAGTGGGAGTTCACTTCTGCTGGTGTGTATCTTCTATACTGTGATGATTTCAGTATCGAAACTATGGACTACAGAGATGGATACTACGGTGTGTATTTCTACAATTCACATTATGGTTCTATCAGTTCCTATACCGCTGACAATTCCTATCGCGGAATATCTGGTTCTTCTTCGACCAATATTGTTGTCGACGATTGTGAAATCACTAACATGAACTACCAAGGAATTTTTACAGATGCGGGTTATTGGAACATCACTAACTGCTATATTTTCAATACTACTTACGGTATCTATGCTTCGGGTGGTGTTGACCACTACTTTGCTGACAATGTGATAGAACACAATCTGAGAGGTATTTCTGTAACTGGTTCTGCAACCGACAACGGTATAATTCATCACAATGAGATATCTCATAATACTGATTATGGCATCTATATCACAAGTGGTGATGGATGGGAAATCACAAATAATACTATACTCTGGAACGACGATTATGGGGTATATTTGACAGGTTCATCCGGAACTGAAGTCTACTATAACACAATTGGTCTTAGCACTACCCAGAATGGATACGATAGCATAGCCCAGAACTGGGATGATGGTGTAGACACAGGTAACTGGTGGTCTGATTATTCGGGAACTGGCACATATTCTGCTGGCAGCGGTACTGATAACTATCCAATGATGTTCGCACCAACTGAACCAATAATCAACGATCCATTGGATCTATACTATGCAGAAGGTGACACGGGTAATGAGATCTCTTGGTTAGTCTATGATGACTACCTCAGTCATTACTCAGTATCTATAGATGGTTCTGTTTGGGCTGCAACAGCATGTCCTGATCTGACCCTGTCAGATATTATTATAGAAGTTGATGGACTTGCCTATGGAGACCATCCAGTGATTATAACCGTCTGGGATATCGAAGATAACACAGTAACTCATTCATTGACCATCCATGTCTTTGACGATACTGACCCAACTATCAATGCTCCACCAAACATGGAAGTATTCGTTGGCGGTTCTGGTCAAGAGATAACATGGGAAGTTTCTGATCTTCACACAGGTCAATACACTGCAATGCTGGATGATGCTGCCTATACTTCAGGCACTTGGACAAGTGGCTATCTCTCAATAGATGTAGACGGTCTAGCAGCAGGTTATCACGCAGTCAGCTTGACTATCTACGATGCTGATGGTAATTCTGCAACTGACACCGTTGAAATCATTGTCATCAGTGATTCTACGAATCCGATAATCGATAGTCCTGTTGATCTTACATTTATTTACGGTTCAACAGGAAACAGTATCATCTGGACTCCTACTGATGACTATCCTTCGGGTTATGAGGTTAGTGCTAACAACTCCGTTCTCCTAACAGATGATTGGGGTGGTTCACGCATTATTCTTGAAATTGATGGTCTTGAAGTCGGAGAGTATACCTTTACTCTTACAGTCTGGGACGGTAGCGGTAATGAAGTATCAGATGCAGTTAATGTCGAAGTTCTACCCTATGAGGGATGGACACCTGAACCTGCTCCGCTCGATTACACGATGGTCATTATCGTAGTTGGTGGTGTTGCTGGAGTAATCGCTATAGTGGTAGTTGTGTACTTCTTGAAGTTCAAGAAATCTTAGTTAAAAAGGAGAGAATGATAAATGAAAAATAGATTTGGCTTATCGGTAATCGCGATCACACTGATGCTTATGGGATTAGCAGTGCTACCAGTCAATGCTGCATTCGCTCCCGTAACTAATGAAATGACTGAGCAATCTTTTGAAGCTGATGATAATGGACATACCTATGTCTATGTTGATGGTAATCTTGATTGGCTAAGCGATAATTACGTTGTCCATGATGAAGATGTTGATGTCACAAGATATTCTTACGAATCAACCTATTGGTCTAGGTCAACATCATCATATGATGGTCCTGCAACTAGGGACTTTACATATCTGCCATGGAATTACTTCAACAAGGGATGGCTTGATGATGAAACTTTGTTACCACGATTCATTGATTTTGCCAATACATCAAGTGAACCTCTTTCTGTTGGAGGAGAATCAAAGCGAGGGGTCCTTCCACTTTCAATCACTGAACAGAATTCGGTGATAGTTGATCCTGAATATTCTATGTATGGGACTTTCAACTTGACTAATGAAGAGTTTGTACATATGACAATTGCATCCAGACAGGATACAACTTTCCTTGAGGGATATTTAGCTAACGATCAAGGGGTGATCCTTGCAGAATTTGGTGTGGATGGTGGTGATATCCAAGTAGTACCCTTCAGACCTGATGGTCCTGGAATGTATTTCATCTACTTCGTATTGTATTCTGAAACAAACAATCTATGTGTTCTAGATATTTCATTTGAATCGATAACCCCCATCAATCTTCCTTTAGATAGTTTAACGCAAGGAGTTCTACCCGGTAGTGAATATGCTGCAGAGAATGAAAATGGTGACTTGGTTCATTCGGAAACCGCACCTACTGCTATCACTTACAAATTCCGTTCCAATTCATCTAGTCCGGAGCGGATTAGATATTCCATGAATCTACCCGCACTCGATAGTGACGTCTACGATCCATTTGAACCATACATCCATGTAACAAGTGATGGTTACCAATCAGGAATGTTTGTTTCTAGGCAAATGGACTATCTCTCATTTGATTCTGGACCATTCTTCTTCCAATCATTCCAAGATGGGTACTATTACATGACTGTAATAGGAATGGAGAATGTGGAATTCAATTTGTATCATGATGATCCAATGGCACCTGCGCTCCCAATAAACCAGGAGTTCTATATTGAGAATTATGAATCAGAATATAGTCATGATGTCTTTTCTTTACTGCTGTCGCAAGATTCTGTTCTAAGAGTTAATTCAACCGGTGCGACTGATTACGACTGGTTTCTCTGGACTGTTGACGATAATATGATGTATCGCTTTACTGAGATTGATTATAGCAGCTCTCTTACAGACGCCCAATTCTACTACCTACCAGCTGGTGACTACATAGTAATGGCTGCTGCTGATTCAAGTACAGCCCAGGGTCATTATGAGTTCAATCTCGGACCAGTTATCGATGGACTTGGTGCTGTTTCAGTTGAGAATGGTGGTCTTGTCGGTGTGAGGTTTGATACGAACGCTCTTGACTGGCTAAATGTTAGTTGGGCATTGAATACGCATGACAATATCACCGTAGACACTGATTTCTACATATTCAACACATTTGGTGGATGGATTGGAAATAGCGATACTGACCTTGGCAATAGACAATCAGGTCTTGGTTGGGTTGAATATCCCTCAAATTACTCCTCCTCGATTTTCAACTCCTTTATCGATGGTTTTGCTATCGTTGCGATTAGTCCATACAATGTTGAAAACAACACTGCTGGTCTTCCTGGAAATGAGCTTAATGATTACACTTTGGACTATACAATTGCCGCTGAAAATGGTATTCCTTGGTTCTTCAATGATACCGCTGCAATTGATATGGGTGATTCATGGTATAATTTCACTCTTGGTGATCCAGGCGAATCGATTGAAACCTACTTCTTGAATTTTGACTGTGAATCTGAACTATGGATGAATGTATCAGTAACAGTAGAAGATGTAGACGACTGGAGTTGCGCAATTTACCAAGAAATCGATGGAAAAGTGCAATTACTTACTTGGGATTATCTCGATGATACATTCAGTGGTTCATACACTACTAATGGAACATTCCAGTTCGGAAGTATTAGTGACAATGTAACGATGTACTTCTGGGTCGATCGTACTCTCAGTGGTGAGGGTCGACTGGATATAGCAATTGATCCGCATGTGACCAATTCGTTTGAAAGAATGTCACCTGTACAATTCCAGGGTACCGGTACTGGAGGTGGAGTAGCTCCACCTGTTGATATGGGATTAGCTGCGGCAGGTGTTGGTATAGCTGCGGTTGCGATAATCGTGGTTGTTGTGGTCATCCTGAAGAAAAAACCACAGTTACTAGGGAGGTAGAAAAAGATGAAACGAAATCCTATTCTTTACGTACTACTTGCAATATTGATTGCACAGCCCCTGCTAATTGTTGGGTTTGGCCCTTCAACTACTGCAACGGTTATGCAACCAGATGACGTTACTGTTCTTTCTCAAGGAACAAGATTGGACCCTGGTGACCATACCGACCATGTCCCTATTCTAATAGATGGGACTGGTGACTTTGTTGCACAAGGATGGCCTGGAGCTGGGACATCAGGAGATCCATATGTGATTGCAGGTCTGAATATTACATATGGTATTGGACTTGCATGTATTGCAATTTTCAATACAGACGCATATTTTGTTATCCGTGACTCCTTTATTGGTCAGAACTCAGCTCTCAATGGTATCCATTTGGAAAATACATCTCATGCAACAATTGAGTATGTAACAGTTTCATCTCCAAGTCATGCGATACATGCGATGAATGCAAACAATACACTGTTCTCGCATATTGATGTTACTGCATCTGGAACAAACAACTATGCACTTGATCTCCAATATTCCAATCTCTGTACCCTCGAATCGAGTGTCATGGTTTCTGTCGATTACAGGTGTGTAGTTTCTAGCTACTGTGATACTTTCACGATGCATGACAATATTCTAACAGCTGTAGACCATAAGTACGCTGTAAATGCGTACTCTTCACCTACATTCACAAGTACAAATGATGTAATTCTTGAAGGATATAGCATGAGAGTTGATTACAGCAATCACTCAACAGTGACTGGACTCACATCCAATGCACAGTGGGGAGTTCAGTTCCCATTCTCCTACTTCTGTTCTGTGATAGACTGCGACATTATTGCGTATAATTATGATGGTGTTTACTTGAACACTGGTGATTCTAATACCGCTACTGGAAATACAATCGACGCTTATCGATATGGCCTATATGTAATCAATTCCAATGATACTGTTTTCGAAGGTAACACAATTGAAAACGCAGGAACTACAGGTGTGTTTCTTGATGCTGCAGCCCATCACACAAATGTAACCCTCAATGATGTTTCCAGTTGTACATCTTATGGTCTGTATGTAAGCACTTCCATTGATGTTCAAATTGAAGGTAATTCATTTACTGACCCTGGTACTTATGGTATCTATGTAGCCAATTCAATGGATGCAAATATTGAAGATAATACAATTACTGACGTAGGTACCACAGGCATCTATGTTAGTGGTTCAAATGATACCCTATTGATAGATAATATTCTATCCGAAATTGGGAGTAATGGTATTGATTTGCAGACCTGTTACAGCAGTTCGGTCAGTGAGAACGAAATTTCTGAATGTGGTAATGTCGGTATTCTCATCAGTGGTGGTGCATTCACCGATGTCTGGTACAATGATATTTCTGACTGTGATGATATTGGACTCTGGGTCAATGCTCATGGCATGTTCGAAGCCTGGGAGAACACAATGACTGAGACTGATGGTGGCATTTACGTGTGGGGCTCTGATGAGACATACATTCGGGACAATGATGTCTATAGTAGTACTGCATATGGAATGTATATTCGAAATTCAGAAAACCATACAATTGATGACAATAGTTTCTACGATTGTGCTACTACAGGTATTGAACTGGACAACTGTGATACTTCATCCTTCACAGGGAATCAGATATTCACAGGACCTGATTTCGGAATCTATTCGTATGATTCCGAATATTGTACCTTCTCTGGAAACATGTTAACTGATTGTGGATTCTTTTTCCCTGAAGAACAAATGGATTATGATTTTAACCATACTTTCACAGGTAATGAAGTCAATGGATTGCCAGTGCTCTATGCAATTGATGAGGCCTCAGGATCTTATAGTGGTGCTTCATATGGACAGCTGATACTTGTAGCATGCAATGACACAACTATCACTGGCGGAACATTCGATAGAGCAACTGCACCAATTTGCCTCTACAACTCACTACGGACATCCATTGATGGAGTGACATCTCTCAACAATCTCTACGGAATCTTCAATGAGCAGTCTGACAATACAACCATCATTAATTGTGTTATCATCGGTTCTGAAACTGGAATCTTTGTAAAGGATAGTCCATTCGTGGCTATTGGATTTGTAGACATGAGCAACTGTATGTATGGAATATGGAGTCACAATGCTGATTTCCTAACAATGACGGATGCAAGCTTTGTAGACCTTTCCAATAGTGGACTATATGACAATGGACAATCCAACAATGTTACAGTCTGGGACTGCGAATTCTATAACATATCATCATACGGAATTCGAGTTGGTGGCGATAGTTACTACATGAACATTACAAACAATCTGTTCGAGTATTGTAACTATGCACTCTACACCTATTCCACCTTCAGCGATTTTGGTGTCTTTATTGGAAATGAGGTCTACTATTCAAGTAATTGTGGAATCTACTTCTCAGAAACTGATTTCTGGAATATCCAGAACAATACTATTCTCTGGAGCTTCAATTACGGTATCTACATTACTGGGAATGCTGTGATTAACGCTGGTTGGTATATCAGTTACAATACAATTGGTCTTAGTGGAGATGCTAATGCATACAATAGCAATTCTGGTAATTTTTGGGATGATACTGTAGATACAGGTAACTGGTGGGATGACTACTCTGGTACTGGTACATACAGTATTGATGGTGGTGGTGCTGTTGATAACTACCCAATGCAGTTCCAACCAACTGAGCCCATCATGAATGAGTTAATGGATGTGTGGTATGCTGAGGGAACCACTGGAAATGAGATATCCTGGAGTCCTTACGATAATTATCTCAAGGACTACACGGTCACGATTGGTGGTGTTCTCTGGGAGCAGGATGCTGTTCCTGGAATCGTGAATCCTACTATCACTGTGAATATTGATGGACTGGCCTATGGTGTTCATACTCTGGTTATGACAGTCACTGATATCGATTTGAATTCTGTATCTGACACAATCATAATCAATGTGTTCGATGACACTCCGCCAATTATCAATAACCCGCCTAGTTTTGAGATATTCTTGGGAGTTACAGGGAACGAGATAGTCTGGGAAGCTGATGACCTACATCCTGGTAATTATGTTGCTATGATGGATGGATCTGAGTATGCTACAGGCTCTTGGACCTCTGGTGAAGTACCCCTCAATATAGATGGACTATCTGTTGGGGTTCATCACTTCACAATGATCGCCTATGACCTTGATGGTAACTCTGTTTCTGACTCTGTTTCAATTCTGGTCATTAACGATGCCACTGGACCTTCTATTGACAGTCCTGAGGACATTGTCTTTGTAGTTGAATCTACAGGAAACCGAATTATCTGGACTCCTACTGATGACTATCCTGATAGCTTTGAGATTGAGTTCAATGAAACAATCATGGTATCGGGCGATTGGAGTGGTGGCCGTATTATCTTCGAACTCGATAATTTGGCAGTTGGTGATTATAATTTCACAGTTACAGTCTTCGACGGAGGAGAACAGTCTGCTACTGATACGGTAGCCGTTCAGGTCATCCCCTATGAGGGATGGACACCTACTCTCCCACCACCCGATTTCACACTCCTCATTATAGCGGGAGTTGGAATTGCTGGTGTGGTTGTGGTGATAGGCGTGGTCTACTTCTTGAAGTTCAAGAAGCCTAGTTCAGGAGGTGCATAGACGTGACTATGCCATACAAGAGATTTGTAATATCGGTATTCGCAATATCATTGATGCTGTTGGGTATGACTCTGCTGCCAGTTAGTGCTGCGTTTGTACCAACACAGCTGGAAACAACGGAACAGAGTATGACTGCTGATGAGAACGGTCATACGTATGTCTATGCCCCTGCGGTTGAAGACTTCAGCGGGATATCGTTCCCTAAACTAGTCCACGATGAAGATGTCGATGTGGATGAGTATGACTATCTGTCAACAAATTGGGATGACTCATCCTATAGTTGGACTGGACCTGCTTCAAGAACCACTACAATGCCCGGTACCATCAGTCCTGGTTATGGATGGTTAGATAAAATGGCTGACTTGTATCCAACATTCTATGACTATGCAAACACTACTAGTGACCCATTATCAATTTCTTACGAGTTTGAGAGGACAGCATTTCCACTTCCAATTGGAGAGGAAATATCCATCATAATGGATCCGGGACAATTCCATTTCGCCACATTCAATCTAACAACGGAAGAATTCATGTATCTGACAATAGGATCTCGTTCTGATTTACTTGAAGCCTACATTCTTGTGATGGATTCAAATGGTATAATCCTGAATGAGGGTGGAGTCGTGGGCGGTAATATAGAGATACTTCCGTTTCTATCCTCGGGTCCTGGTATGTATATACTCTTGATACAAGTGATGGCATATGATGACAATCTCAACATATTGGATCTATTCCTAGAAGAAACGACACCTGTTGATCTTCCGGTTGGTGGTTATGCTGAAGGAGTTCTCACTGGTAGCGAATACTTCGCTGATCCGACAGATGGGTCTTTGATTCATCAAGAAAAGGCACCCGGAGCAATAACCTATAGGTTTAGTACCGACTCCACAACACCTGGAGTTATTACACACTCAATGAACTTGCCTGAAATTGACACAGATATCTACAACTGGTATGTTCCTTGGATTCAGATCACAAGCTCAGTAGACATGGATTTCATCTTTGATGCTAGATTCCTTCGTGGTTTGGCGTCTAATGATGACCCATTCTATTACCAATCCTTCCAAAATGAAACCTATTATCTTACGGTAGTAGGCATGGAGAATGTCGAATACATGCTTAGTAACGAGTATGCAATGATTGACGAACTCCCAGTAAATGAGAAGTTCTATCTTGAGAACAATGTTGCTGAAGATGATACAAAAGCATTCACACTATCATTATCTCAGGATTCGGTTCTACGTGTAAACTCTACTGAAGGGACCTATGGATATAGTTTCAGTATATTCTCAGTATTTGACGATGGCAACTACAGGGAACTTTATCCCGGTGATAGTTCATCATTTGATAATGCTGAATTCTACTACATACCTGCTGGTGAATATCTTGTAAGAGCAACTTGCGGTAATGCAGATGCTTGGGGATTCTATGACTTCAATCTTGGTCCTGTTATCGATGGACTCGGTTCAGTTTCGGTTGATGTTGGCTCAGTGGTAGGTCTTAGATTTGACACGAATGCTCTAGATTGGTACAACGTAAGTGTTACATTTGACACTCATGCCAATGTTACTGCTGGAACTGATATTACTTTCATCAACACATATGGAGGAACTGGATATTCCTTAGATATGAGTCTTGGAAACAGACAGTCCGGTCTTGGCTGGGTAAAATATAACCAAAACTACACAGACTGGGTAACGAATAAGTTCAGTGATGGGTTTGGTATTATTGCAGTCAGTCCTTATGATGCATACAATAATACCGATGGTCTACCTGGACCTGAATATCACACATACTCATGCGATTACACTGTAAGCATTGAAGACGGACTTCCTTGGAAGTTCAACGATACTGCTTCAACTTCGCTTAGTACTGGTTGGTACAATTTCACCCTAGGTGATCCGGCAGATGTTACTGAAAACTATCTACTCACCCTAAACGGTGAGATGGGGCAGTGGCTGAATGTATCGGTTTCAGTTGAAGATGTAGATGACTGGTCTTGCACGGTCTATCAAATACGTGATGGTAATCCTCAGATCTTGCACTGGAGCAGTCTATCTGATACATTTGTAGGAGACTATACAGGAGAAGCGTCATTCCAGTTTGGTTGTATTAACGAAACTGTGATGTTGCATTTCTGGGTTCTTCGGACAATGGCTGGTGAGGGTCGATTAGACATAGCATTTGACGACTTCACAATGAACACTATGGAATATATGCCACCTCTGATGTATCAAGGTGAAGTTGTAGTATCTGGAATAGATCTGGGACTTGTTGCTGTAGGTGTTGGTGGTGCTGCAGTTATTATCGTGGTGATAGTTATCATCGTGAAAAAGAAAGGAGGATCCTAAAAGTGAGAAAATATCCTATTCTGTTAGTGCTGCTAGCGATTCTAATCGCACAGCCATTGGTAACCGGAAGTATCGGAAATCTAGCTGCAGGAAGTAGTATACCTGATAGTGAGGGTGTCTACTCACCTGCAGTTGGATTCAGATTAGATCCTGGTGATCTTACGGATCATGTTCCAATCATAATCGATGAGGAAGCTGATTTTGTTTCTCAGGGTTGGCCTGGTACTGGAACATCTGGAGATCCGTATGTGATTGCTGGTCTGAACATCACCTCTTCTATTGGATCATCTGGAATTCAGATAATAGACACAACATCATACTTTGTGATTCGCGACTGTTACATAAATCATAACACAGGGATACAAGCTATATGGTTAGGTAATGCGACTCATGGAACAGTTGAACACAATACGATAATCTCAGATAGTGGCGGAATTTACGTTATCGATTCTAATTCCACGACCATTTCCCATAATGAAATCTCAAACTATGGAAGTGGCATGTACGAGTTCAGCATTAATGTACATTTCTCTTGGGATTGTGTAGTTGAACGGAATCTTTGTTATACGGATGATAACATGGGGTCCCTCTATCTCGTCTGTCCTAACCTAATCCTGAACTACAACTCGTGGGAGAATGGAAACCCCTCTCGACCCAATGTGATTATTGATTCTAGTAATGACACTGTTGCCAATCATAACAGAATCCTGGGTGGCAATGTCGGTTTGACACTACAATCATCCCACAATGTTCAGATTGACAATCTGACAGTTTTCTCTGATGGTGCTGGCCTCGAAATTGATACATGTCCTTGGTTTGAATTGACTAACAGCCACATTGAGACTCCTGGTGTTGGATTAGAGATGGGCGCAAGTCCAAATACTACAATTGCAGACTCGTATTTCAGATCTATATCCGCCCCTAATATTGGTATATTCGTTTCGGATGATCTAACCATGTCTGGAAATACAATTGAGGATGGAGTTAGTAGTGGCATATACTTGGATACATGTCATGATAGTGTTCTTGTGGACAATACACTACTGAACTGCGGTTCAGATTCATTTATCCTTGATGGATGTGATGATGCCTATGTATCTGGTAATGTGATAGATAGTCCATGTGATTACGGAATCGTTGTAGCGGGTAGTCAAAGAGCAGTTCTTGAATCTAATGAGATTAATACTCATTTCGGTGATTATGGTATCTACGTAGTAGGTAGCTTTGATGGAATTGCTACTGGAAACATAATCAATGCTACCCAGTTTGGAATATACTTCGATAATGTAGGCAATTGGACCTTCACTGACAACACCGTGGATTATGCTGAGATTGGATACTATGGTGACACAACCATTCTGATGTATGGTCGCAATAATTATGCAACCCGCATGATGGCTGGTATTCTCTTCGAAGATGTTGATACCGCAGAGTTCACTGGAAATGATTTCTACGAACTTGAAGTGGGTATCGTACTGGTCATGGCTGCTCATGTGAATGTCTACGATAACACAGTTGATTTCTGCGAATACGGAATATATGTCGAGATGTTCTTCAATCTAACCTGTAGCAGTAATACAATCACTAACTTCGATGACAATGGAATAGAAATTGCAGGTGGAAATGTTGGACAGGTCATCGGAAATACGATAACACCGGAAGATGAAGATCCTGATCCTGAAGTAGGAATTTATTTCGAATCTTGTTATGGTTTCAATGTCACTGATAATGTACTCACAGATTGTGGGATTGTCTTTGATACTGGCGAAGTGCTTGATGCATACAACCACACTTTCAGTAACAACCTTGTAAATGGGCAATCGATCTATTACAGTGTAAGTGAAGAATCTGCAACAATCAATCCAGTAAGCTACGGTCAGATAATTTTGGTCAACTGTACTGATATTGATATCACAGGCAAGACATGGGGTTCCGCAACCATACCTATTCAGCTCTACTATTGCGATTACATCAATATTCCTGATGTTACTACTACGAGCAATATGTACGGAATTCAAGCCTCTTCGTCAGATAATGTGACTATCACGGACATCACATCCAGTGGTGACGAATCTACAGCTATATATCTAGACACTTGTGCTGACTTCTATATTGAAGGTCTTATCCAAAATGGAGGAGATTATGGAGCTTACATATACAACTCTGACTATGGTACACTCTATCTATGCACTATAGATCAATCATCAAACGGGATCTATGCACCTAGCACAAATGAACTGGATATAATGAACTGTGACATCACAAATATCGATAACAATGGAATCTATGGCACTGGTGACTATGTGAAAGTTCTGGATTGCTACATTTCCAATACAGTTTATGGTGTTCGCGTAGATGGTGGAGATTTCTGGAATATCACTAACAACCTAATTGAGTACTGTACACATGGTATCTCCTTGATATCGAGTGCACAAAATGGTATTGCTCACAATAATGAGATTTACAGTAGTGTACATCATGGTATCATCCTGAACACTGGCTGTAACAATTGGGAAATCACTAACAATACCATTCTTTGGAGTGGAATGTGGGGTATCCATGCCTATCAGGCAACTGGACTCGATGTGTACTACAATACCATTGGTCTTAGTGGAACCGGTAATGCAGACGATACTAACAGCAATACGTGGGATGATACGGTGGACACAGGTAACTGGT
>JAEOSL010000141.1 GCA_016840385.1 Candidatus Thorarchaeota archaeon
ATGTTTCATTTTACGTTTGAAATTTCACTTGTATTCATGGAGATGATAACCCAATTCTTTGTTTGGCTTGGGACCTATTCATCACAGATACCAATTCCATGGTTGGCATCACTCCTCACTAACGGCGTACTATCTGGAGTGGGATTCATTCTTACATTTGTTCCACCAATTTTTTTCCTCTATCTTGCTATTTCAATCCTAGAAGACACAGGGTATCTATCACGAGCAGCATTTGTGATGGACCGCTTCATGATGAAAATGGGGCTTCATGGAAGGAGTTTCATTCCATTATTACTCGGATTTGGATGCAGTGTTGCCGCTGTGATGGCGGCTCGTACAGTAGATGGAGAATCAAATCGTCTCACGACAGTTCTAGTGAGTCCTCTGATGTCATGCGCAGGAAGGTTACCAGTCTACATCATTATAGCAGGAGTCTTCTTCCCAGAGATAGCTGGCACAATTGTGTTCTTGATGTATATACTCGGAATTGTGATGGCAATCGTTGTGTCACTCATTTTCAAGAAGACATTGTTCAGAGAAGAGGCATCATCCCTACTCATGGAACTATCGCAGTATCAAATTCCCACAGCTCATGGTTCTTTCAGGCACATGTGGGACCGCGGTCTCATGTTCCTTAAAACTGCAGGAACCTATCTTCTGGTTGGAAGCATCATTATGTGGATTCTCTCATCCTTTGGTTTTGGAGGATATGGAATACCAGTTGATGCGTCTTTTGCAAGCATGCTTGGAAAATTCTTCGAACCTCTCTTTAGTCCGCTAGGATTTACTTGGCAAATTGTTACTGCACTCATCTTTGGATTCATAGCAAAGGAGGCCATCGTGCAGACACTCTCCATAATCTATGCAGTAGGAGGGACTGCCACCCTTGCGGTTGCACTGACTGCAAGCGTAAATCCATTGTCAGCAATTGCGATGATGGTGTTCGTACTCCTCTACGTGCCTTGCTTGGCAACAGTGGGTGCAATACGAAAAGAAACGCGTTCTTGGAAATGGACTGCATTTTCAATTATCTATCAACTCATCCTTGCATATCTAGTAGCATTGGGTGTGATTTTCATAGGAGGGTTCTTCATTGTCTAGAATATATTCAGATGTCATTGGAGTTCCTGAAGATGGAACTTGGGCATCACGCCTAGCCTTGGTTGTCGGACTAGCATATGCAGGAGTAGGAACAATACAAGTGTTAGTTACACTTGGATTCATCGCTCCCATCATTGGCTTTACTGATTTGATTGGAGGATTTCTACTCATCAAAGTTGCAGCTGTATTCCTTACAGGTGTGAAACCCCTCTCCAGAGATGAACAGGAAGGGTATGCATTCATCGCAGTTGGTTACATTCTAGCAGCAGTTCTATTTGCACTCCAAATCATGGTCATTATCACGAATGCTCTCGGTTGGATCCTTCAATTCGAAAATTGGCTTGGATGGAATTTCCTGAACGATCTCACACCATCACTCTGGTTGTTTGTGATATTGGTTATTTCAACTAGTGCACTTTGGATTGTCGGGCACATGCGAGAAAAACTCCAACCTGGCTCAAAGGGGGTTTCTTCTGAATGATCGGGCAGGTTCTGGAACTCATTGTTGAGGGGAGAATTGTAGACAAGCGAGAGATTGCTCGTCAAGCGGGAGTTCAAGTAGAAACCCTTGATGATGTTATCGACATGTTGTGTCAAAGTGGATACTTGAGATTGAGTGAAGAAAGCTGCGTAGAGAGCTCGTCATGTTCTGGGTGTAGCACTGCAGATTCATGTGGATCTACAGACAAGCTAGGAAAGGCTCTGTTCGTAACTGAGAAAGGAAAACAATACGTTAAATCAAGGAAGGAAAAGAAGTGATTAGAAAGCAAACTAACGCTGAGAATGGTGAACTCACACAGGCATTAGAGATGTATGTGAAGACGATACACGAATTAGAAGAGGAGTTTGGAGCAGCGGCTCCATCTGATATTGCAGAGAAACTTGATGTAAAAGCTCCCAGTGTCACATCTGCACTGCAGAAATTAGATTCGCTTGGAATGGCGGAGTATCAACGATACCAGCATGTCAATCTTACAGAGAAAGGAACCAAGATAGCTAAAATGCTAGACAAACGAAACCGCACAATTCGTGACTTCCTTCTACTCATCGGAGTTGATGAAGAAATAGCATTGAGTGATGCCTGTGAGATAGAGCATATTGTTCATAAAGAAACCATCGATAAATTAGCTCAGTTTCTAAAGAAAACAAGGTAAGAAGTAAAGATGGGCTTCTAAATCATAATGAAATGATTAACCAAACATTTTTTCAACAAGTTAGTGTATTTACAAACTGAATCATTGACCTTTAACTGTTCAATGTTGGAGGAAGCAAAGTCTTGAGTTCAAGACCGGACACGTATAGAATCTTAGTAGCGGGCGATGAAGAATTAGGATTTAGTTACTGCGCCAAATTACTGGACAGAACATTAACTAATCCAAGAAGTATTGCCAAAGAGTCTCTAGGAGAAATTTGGCCTAAAGATGAATGGACAAAACACACCACAGTTTCAAAGGATGGAACCATTACTACTCTCGAGCTAGACCTCGAACTACATGGTGCATGGGTTTGGGAAATTTACAATACCTTAGAACCCAAAGATTACTTCAAAAGATTCTCAGGATTGATTGTCTGCGCAAACCCGAAACGGGAACATCTTCACGCAGAAATATCGAATCTCATCGACTCTGTCAATATCCATATCGGATATCCTATTCCAACAATAATCATTGTTGACCGCTCGATAAAATTAGTGAAAGGACAGACCGATTCGCTGCGACAGTTAGCAGAGAGTCTCGTTGTACCGATATTCTTCATCAGGTTGAACACTGGTGAAAATATCGAAACGGCATTCAAGAGCCTTGCAGATGAAATCTATTTGAAAGAAACAGAGTAGTTTCAATTAGTCAGAAAGACCATCAAGGCGATTACGAAGTAATAGATCTGATAGGTACTAACCATAAACCGCTCTACTAATCCGAGGTAATTCGTTTTAGCAGCTGCACCGGATGCAATCACGAAAATCAATGATACAATAGCTGTAACCAATGAAAAGGTTGCAAAAGTACTCCAGACAACATCTGAAGCCAATTCGAACCAAAGAATGATCATACCTGCAATACCAAATATCCCTGACAATGCAATCAGACCGAGATGTAATTTCGCACGAGTTGTAACTAGTGTCCCACCTTCATCCAGTGGAAAGAACAAAGCTACTAGAACTCCCAGGAGCCCGCTGACTATGAACAACGCAGGACCAAGAATAGATCCAGCTCCACCGTTAATTCCCCAGAAGAGTCCAAGATAGAAAACGAATAACAAGATGCTCGATGAGATGATGAACTTGTCCAAGAGTTTCTTATTTGGAGCACCAGTTGCTATGAGAGAGCTCACGTCTTGTCGTACATGACTATACTCTGGTTGAAGCCTACCTCCAATAATCCACATTGCTGTGTAGATGATCGGACTTAGCATTCCACAAATTGCCAGAATCTGAATGAGGACCGTCATGAGAGTTTCTTGGTCATTCTCCTTGACATAAATGTCTATCTTTCAATAAGAGCAGCAAACTCTTCCTCTGTTAGGACTTTCACGCCAAGCTGCTGTGCCTTCTTCAATTTCGAACCAGCACCCGGTCCAGCAACAACATAGGTTGTCTTCTTGCTCACACTGGAAGATGCCTTTCCACCAAGAGACTCCACTATTTCCCCTGCTTTATTTCGCTCCCACTTCTCGAGTTTGCCGGTGAATACAAAGGTCATCCCAGCAAATAGTTGCTCAGATGGAACTTCATCCTTTGCAGTCAAGGTCAATCCTGCATCTTTCAATTCTGAAATTGTCTTTTGAGCAGACTCATCTGAAAAATAGCTGATGATGCTCTGTGCCATCTCTGGCCCAATAGTATCAATCTCAACTAACTCATTCATCTTGACATTCATGAGCCGCTCCATTGATCCAAACTCTCTTGCAAGAAGTTTTGCGGTCTGATACCCAACGAGAGGAATACCCAGACCAAAGAGTACACTGTGAAAGGGTCTCTCCTTGCTCTTCAATATCTCATCTACGAGATGCTGAGCAGAGCGTTCCCCGAATCGCTCTAGTTCTTGCAGTTGTTCAACTGTAAGAGAATAGAGAGAAGCAAAACTAGTGATTAGACCAGCATCAATCAGTTGGTTAACTCGCTTCCAACCAAGCCCATCAATGTCCATTCCTGCTTTGCAGACAAAGTGACCTATGCTCCGTTGAAGTTGAGCAGGGCAAGAACTATTCGGACACATTGCTGTTTTCTTATCCTCAGTGACCGTGGCTTTAGAGCCGCAAATTGGACAACTCTTTGGTATCTTGTATTTCTTCGCAGATCCTGTTCGTTTCTCCATAACGGGTCCAACAACTTGAGGGATGACATCTCCAGCCCGCTCAACAATGACGGTGTCACCAATTCGAATGTCCTTTCGTTCTATCTCACTGAAATTGTGAAGGGTAGCTCGTGCAACCTCAACCCCACCAATGTTCACAGGAGTAAGCTCAGCCACAGGTGTGAGTCGACCAGTCCGACCAACCTGTATTGTGATACCAAGAAGTTTTGTTGTGTCTTGTCGAGCTTTGAATTTGTAAGCAACTGCCCAACGAGGGTTTCTCACTCGCATTCCTAGTTTTTCCTGTTCCGCGATACTGTTAATCTTGAGTACAACACCATCGATTTCGTAGGGGAGGTCGTCTCTCTTCTCATCAACCTCACTGTGAAAATCAAGGACTTCTTGAATTCCTTTGCAGATTCGTGTATATTCCAGGTTCACCTTGAATCCCCATTTGGGCAAGGTATTGAGAACTTCCCATTGAGTTTCAAATGTGTATCCAGTTGCTTCAGCTACTCCATAGAGAAATATCTGCAAGGGTCTCTTAGCAGTCACAGTAGAGTCTAACTGACGAAGTGCTCCTGCGGCAGCATTGCGAGGATTAGCAAATGGGTCTTCTTCTTCCTCTTGTCGCTTCTGATTTAGCTCATTGAATAGGGCATAGCTCATGTACACCTCTCCACGAACTACAAGTCTTGCTGGAGGTTTGGTGCCTTCGTGAGACATGAGAACGAGTGGAATCTCCTTGATGGTCTTGACATTCGCGGTTACATCTTCACCTGTCTGGCCATCACCTCTAGTGGAGGCAACAATTAGATGTCCCTTTTCGTAGACTAGCTCCACGGCCAAACCATCAAACTTGAGCTCAGCAACATATTCGACCTGAGATATGCCCAGGTCAGTTCTACTTGATGCATCAAAGGAACGGACTGTATCTTCATCATAGACCGTCTTCAGACTCACCATAGGAATTGGATGCTCTACGAGACCTAGTTCTTCTCGTGGCGCACCCCCAACTTGCTGAGTTGGAGACGTTGCAGTTTTGAGGTCAGGATACTTTTCCTCAAGCTCTTGAAGCTGAAAGAGAAGTTTGTCATATTCCCTGTCTTTGATGACCGGCGAGTCCAATACATAATATCGATAGTTGTGAAAATGAATAGCATCGCTCAGTTTCTTGATTGCTACTCTTGCGTCCTTCTTCTTTGTGATCTTGGCGACATCGATAATTGGAATTGTTTCTTTACTCATACCCCATGCTCCTCCAGAATAGAGTATCGGGGGCTACCTATAAACTCCAACAATCTATCAAAGTTTCGATTTTTGTATTTGGTGGATCGCAGAGAATAGAGGAAAGCCATGGAGTAAGATTGACGAATCCAAAGAGTGATTCCAAAAAATCGTAACATTGGTCCAAAATTCCGCCATCTTGTCTTTGCCCGACCCTTTCGCAACGCTTAAATCAAAAAAGTACAATGCCATGTTAGCCGAGCCGAAGACTTTCCTAGTCTAACAAAGGCACTCGTTTTTACGAAACACTTATAAGTAGACTTACCTATATAAGGTTAGCGGAATCTGAACGGGGATTGAAACGTATTCTTGATGTGATCAGCGCCACGATCCATGACTACAATCGAGAGTCTGACAGAGGCTCACTGATTTTCGAACCCTATGAAGATGAGAGGAGAGTCGAGTACCATGTCATCGCAGAGTGACAAGAAAACACCTAAAGGAAAGGAAAAGGACACGGGATTTTCGTGTCAAGAGTGCGGCGGAAAAGAAATCGTTCAGAACCTTGAGAAAGGAGAGAGCGTTTGCGCAGGCTGCGGTCTTGTTATTTCCGAATCTCGAATTGATACCGGCCCAGAGTGGAGAGCATTCACCTCAGATGAGAAGGATGCACGTTCACGAGCCGGAGCCCCTACAAACTACGCAATACATGACAAAGGTCTCTCAACCATGATTGATTGGAGAGATCATGACTCTCAAGGCAAAAGATTCACTGCCAAGAAACGTTCAGAAATCTACCGTCTAAGAAAATGGCAAATCCGAACTCGAGTTCATAGTTCAGTGGATAGGAATCTTGCTCAGGCAATGTCTGAGTTGGACAGATTATCTTCACAGCTTGGACTCACTAAGAGTATCAAGGAACTGGCTGCACTGCTATATAGAAAACTAATCGTTCGACGACTTGCACGGAGCAGGTCAATCGATGCGATGGTTGGAGCATCAATATACGCCGCATGTCGGCTTAGAAAAGCACCACGTTCCCTTGAAGAAATTGCAAGGCACAGCAGAGTGAACCGAAAGAAGATCGGACAACATTACAGGCTTCTCGTGGAAAAGTTGAAGCTTCGAATGCCGATCTCGGACCCAGCGAACTACGTTCCAAGGTTCATCACCGAGCTCAACCTGCCAGGTATCGTTCAACAAGAGGTTATTCGAATTCTCGAGATGGCCAAGGAGAACAGAACCCTGGTTACAGGAAGAGACCCCCGAGGTCTTGCAGCAGCTGCCATATACATCGCCAGTATCCTCACCGATAACCGAGTCACCCAGCGCGACATTGCGATGGCTGCCGGAGTCACAGAGGTTACGGTAAGGAACAGGTACAAGGAACTCGTTCAGAAACTCAACATAACAATGGCGCCGTGATATTAAGAGTGAATAAAAATCAACATTGCCCAAACCACCACCGAGGGACCCTGAGCTCTCTTACTACTCAGGAACACATTGGAGGGAACTAGTAGAGAAATGTCAACCAATACATTAGAAGAAGGAAGAAGAGACGGAATAGGAATAGAAACTACCCCGAAGAGCTCATGCCCCGAATGTGGAGCACTAGAGGTCGTCAGGGATAATGAGAAGGGAGAGGTCATCTGTTCAGGCTGCGGGCTTGTACTATCCGAACACCGAATAGACACCGGGCCAGAATGGCGAGCTTTCACTTCAGCAGAACGGGACTCCCGTGCAAGAACTGGTGCACCGGCATCATATGCCATTCACGATAAAGGTCTGTCAACTATGATAGACTGGCGTGACCGCGACGGTAAGGGAGGCTCATTTAGTGCAAGACAGCGTGCGCAAATCTTCAGGCTACGCAAGTGGCAGATTCGTACAAGAGTGCACTCAAGCCTCGATCGTAACCTGGCTCAGGCTATGACTGAGATTGATAGATTGTCGTCTCAGCTTGGTCTTACACCCAGCCTCAAGGAGCATGCAGCTCGAATGTATAGGAAGCTAATTGCTGGCAGGCTATGGAGAAGTAGATCAATCGATGCAACTGCAGCTGCAGCGGTATACGCGGCATGCAGGCATAGAGGCTCTCCACGTTCAGTGGAAGAGATTGCTGAGCACTCA
>JAEOSL010000045.1 GCA_016840385.1 Candidatus Thorarchaeota archaeon
GGCATCCCAGCATAAACAGGAGGGGCGTATGTTCCTGCCTTTTCAATCGAGATCAAAGCATTCTTCACACCAATCTCTAAGGGACAATTTCCCGCCACCACTGTAATTGCTTCTACTCTAATTGATGGTTCCCTCAATATCATCAACAATGCTGCAACATCATCTGATGCAGTATCTGTGTCGACTAGGAAATGTTTCATGAACAGCTCCCTTCTTATCTACAATTCATCGGATTCATAAACATTTCCAGAATCTGATAATCCCGAATGTAATCAAGGAGGACCTTTTGTGATTATTTCAAGGTACTTGTCAAAATCATATCCCATCCTGACTTCAAGATACCAGGTGACACCACAAGCTTTGGATTCATCAATCCATGAGTCTTTTTCAGGATCACCAGTAGATTGCCCAATAATGACCATGTCATAGTCTTTCATGGATTTTCGATGCTTCTTGACATAATTCGCTACATCTGAGTAGTCATCCAGTTCCATGTTTCCATCTATCCCCAGTGGAAACACACCTTCGTATCTTGCTGCTCTTCGGAATGGAGCTTTTATTGGCCACGTTCCTGCACACCATATTGGTACACGTGGTTGCTGAATTGGGCGAGGATTGAATGTGACCTCATGAATATTGTAGTGCTTCCCAGAAAATGAAAATGGTTTACCCGACCAAAGACCCTCAAGAATAGCCAAAGACTCGTCTAGGTGCTCCGCCCTCTCCTTTACACTTATCTCTTCACCAAACCATCCGAAATCAAAATTTGAATGACCTCCTGACCCAACTCCCAGTATGAACCGTCCATTTGAAAGGTGGTCAATGGTTGTGACCTCTCTTGCAACCTTCTCAGGTCGCCGTCGTGGTAGAGGAGTTACCGTTGTCCCAATTTTAATGATTTCAGTTTGCGCTGCAATGGCTGCAAGTGTTATCCACGGATCTGCAATCAATTTATCCTTACCTGCATAGTTGTGGTCCCACATAAAGAAACCATCCCACCCTGCTTTTTCTGCGGCAACTGCAAGTTCAACAAATTTCTTTGGGTTTCCTTGAAATGCCCAGTTGGATATGTAAATTCCATATTTCATCATGTAACACCGACAGATTTCATGAATAGCCAAGTAATATCATGTTCACTCTAGGTTTCCGAGTGTTCGTACTTCTCAATAATTCGTCACTCAATCCTTCAAAGAAACAGGAGTTCCTGGATCGACACAGGTACACTCTGTAGTACGTGATAATCGAATAGATCATTCCGCATGAACTCTAAATCTAGAGAGGTTTCTCGTTCTGGATTTCTGGTAGAGGACATAGACAAATGAAATTGGCCCCAACGCTAGAAGTGGTGCGACAATCACTGCTAAAACCGGAGTTAGAAAGATTAGAATGGAGAATCCTCCTTCTGGTGGGGATTGAAGAACAAAGTTGTACCACTCAATAGTCTGTAGAATAGTGAAGAAGTATGCTACAACTGTCGAGATACCTGCGAATCCCTTCAGTATTTTCAGATACCAGTTACCAACTCCCTCTGTTTCAGAAATCGCGTTACTTTTCTTCTCAGACTCTCGGACCAGTCCTATATCTTGCATTATCCAAATTGGCACAAAGAAAATCAATACGAAGCATGATAACAACAAGAGAATGAACAGTAGTGAGAGACTAACAAGAATTGTCTGTGCTTCTACGGCGAGGCCCGCGAAACTCTCTGTTACAACAATTAGATTTGCAACACTTGCAATGTTTGAAATGGAATATGAAAGACCTAACGCTGTAAACGCAGGAACTAACATCCTTCGGATTTGACTACCTGTACTATCTATGGGTTCTATCTCTTGTAGATAATATCTGGAATTCCGCCCAACAAAGGTTCTGTGTAATTTCAATAGGAATCCGGAAATGCTTGGTGAAATGAAGTAAAGAATCAGTCCGATGATTCCTGAAAAAATATACAACCAGATGAAGTCAATAAGAATATCTCCAGGAAGCAATCTGTAGATACCTAGTTCTTGATCAAAAGGGAATGCTCCCAGATAGGTGAATGAAACTACAACGATAATTGTTGTAAAGACGATGATTTGGATCAGAATGATTGCTTTCCATGATGTGTTTGACTCGTGGCTATCCATTTGATTCTGCTCTTCATTTGTAGTCATAAGAAGAACTCCTTCTAGATTCGTACATTGTGGTAAAAGAGATTTATTCTCTTCTAGTATCTAGCTAAATATACGTTAATCAAGTGAAGTTATCTCCAATCACTTTCTTCATTCAATCCTGCGAAGAAACAGGAATTCCTTGATATGCACAGGTACACTCTGTGACAAGCTTATAGTGGAAATCTCCGAGCTTGGTCTGCCTGCACTGATTAATAAGGACGCAGTGCTATAGTTTGGGGTGTGTTGCGAGGGAGATTGATTACAACACAACCACTTCGACACCATCCAACTGGACTTGCATGAACTGCCCTCGACAGCGTTCGTCGCAGCGGAGGAGCGAGTATTCATGCGTGGTAAGGATGGAGTGCGGTGGGATTTTGTACTATTAGTAATGTTCCTGTTCCTTTGTTGTGTTTCTTCTACGGCTGATTTAGAGGGCTCAGTAGATCATTCGGGATTTTCTGATATAAGGGGTAATGAAAAGGTAAACCAGAATGCTGGTACGCCTCATGGCCCTATTGCAATAGATGGGGACATAGACTTCAATGATACTGCTTTCGCAGAGGGGTGGCCGGGGAATGGAACGGCTCAAAATCCGTATATAATCAACGGTCTTGATATCGACCTTGGTGGAACGGCGGTTCACGGTATCAGCATCAGCAACACTTTAGCAAATTTCACAATTCAAAATTGCAATATCACAGGAGTCAGTTCCCCAGCATATGGAATCTATCTAAACAATGTCTACTTTGGTAAGATATTGGACAATATCTTCGACAACAATAATCTCAACATCTACATCTGGTCTAGTCACTATCTTTTGGTAAAGAATAACACCTGTCCCAATAGTGTGTATAGTATCAGTCTTCGTCAAGGATCATCCTACAATGTCATTACTGACAACGACTGTTCGAATAACACCAACAGGGGAATTAATCTCGAGAGTAGCTCGCATCATAACAATGTGACCAAAAACACCAGTAATGACAATATCTTTGGAATTGTTCTCTATCAGGTCACGGCAAATATAGTGAAAAATAACACGTTCATCAACAATGTCAATGATGGAATCCACGTGAACAACGCAGGTTCCAACGTCTTCACCAATAACACATGCAATGATAACGGACAGGGAATCTACTTCTTTGGTGGAGCGAGTGGAAATAGCATTCTGTGGAATTCTTTTTCAGACAACTCGGTAGTCAATGCTCAAGATTCTGGGGGTGGCAATGTCTTCGACTACAACTATTGGTCTGACTATGTTGGTGAAGACATCAATGATGATTTTGTAGGTGACACGCCTTATTCGATTAGTGGTACCGCAGTCAATCAGGATTCTCATCCTCGGTTGTTACTATTTCGATGGTCAGAGATTATTGTCAACCAACATATTCAGTATGGACTACCTTTCAGATACGATTTGAATGTATCATCCTTCTATGGTGTCGATTATTGGTGGATGAATGATACCACGAATTTCCAAATTGACCAAAATGGTATAATAACAAACGCCACAAAATTGTCTCTAGGAACATATGGTGTTCGTGTCCTTGTGAATGACACAACTGGTGCCGTTCTCAACGAAGAATTTTCAGTGAGCATATCAAACCTACATGATCCAATCGTGATTGATAGTGATGCAAACTTCACAGCTACTGCATCTGCAGAAGGTTGGCCTGGTGACGGTTCACCGGATACTCCGTTCATCATTGATAGCCTGGTAATTGATCGTTTTGGAGGTGCTGGTCACTGCATCAATATCAGCAATACTCTCGTTAACTTTGTGATCAAAAACTGTTTCCTCATGGGTGCAGATGTAGACGCTGGCTCTGGAATTTTCTTGTCAGGTGTTCAGAATGGGGAGCTCATCAACAACACCATCACCAGTAACATATTTGGTATCTACCTCGGTTGGTCTAGTTCCAACATAGTGGCGAACAACACCTGTAATAGCAACAGCAATGGAATCTACCTCATTTCTTCCAATTCCAACACAGTGGCGAACAACACCTGCAATAGCAACACCAATGGCATCTACATCGATGTTAGCAGCTCTAACAATGAAGTGACTAACAACTACTGTAGGAACAACGAATGGGGCATCTACATCGGATACACAAATATCAATACTGTGACCAATAACACCTGCAATAACAACAACGATCGGGGTATGTTCTTTGAACACGCTCATGGCAATACCGTTGCCAATAACACCTGCAACAACAACATGTACGGTATTTTTCTAAGATCTGCTGACGACAGTACAATTGTCTACAACACCTGCGGCAACAACACTTACGGGATTTTCAATAATAGAGGAGATGACAACACTGTGACCAATTGCTCCTTCAATGACAACAGCTATGGCATCTACTTTGAGGGAGATCCACACAGCAATGATATCTTGTGGAATGTCTTTGCATTTAACTCATTGATGAACGGTGTGGATCAAGGAATGCTTAATGTCTTCGATTACAACTACTGGTCAGACTATTCTGGTTATGATGCTGATGGGAATGGGATTGGTGACACGTCTTATTCATTTCCCGGAAATCAAGATCAACATCCACTCATGACTCCTCCAGGTACACCACTCTCTTGGCTGGAATTACCTGTTGACCAGGTGATAGAAATTGGTGAACCGTTTGGATATGACCTGAATGCCTCAGTCTATGGTGGTCTGGATTATTGGTGGATCAATGACACCACGAATTTTGCTATCGACCAATCTGGAGTCGTGACAAACAGCACATCTTTGCCAATAGACGATTACGGACTTCTTGTTTCTGTTAATGATACTTCAGGCTATGTACTCTCAGGAACCTTCACTGTTACCATTGGTGATTCGACGCCCCCAGCCTGGTTGGAATTGCCTACCCCTCAAATTCTTGAGGTTGGTTCCGATTTTCATTACAATCTAAATGCATCAGATGATTCAGGACTAGATACATGGTGGATTAATGACACTCTGCAATTTGTCATTGACATGAGTGGTATTGTTATCAATTCTACATCTCTGTCTGTTGGAACTTATGGACTGCATGTATGGGTCAACGATACGTTTGGCAATGTCTTGGATGCAACTTTCGATGTGATTTTTGAAGACACAACTGGACCATCATGGGTAACTGGACTCATGGACCAGGAAATGGAAGAGGGCGCTCATTTCATCTACGCATTGGATGCTTATGATCTCTCTGAGTTACATTTGTGGTGGATCAATGACACCGCCCATTTTGCAGTAGATGAATTCGGTGTTGTGTCAAACATTACACCACTATCAGATGGGATTTACCCCTGCAGGGTATGGGTGAATGACACATCAGGCAATACGCTGACGGGAGTATTCACATTGACTGTTCATGCTGCCTCACCTCCTATATGGACTAGTGCTCTAATAGACCAGGTGGTGGAATTTGGAGAGGGATTTGTCTATGACATAGATGTGACGGATGCATCAAGTATTGATTCATGGTGGCTGAACGATACGACCTATTTCACAATAGACCAAGATGGGACAATCACGAATTCCACTCATTTAGTAGTCGGAACTTATAGTCTATTGATCTCAGTGAGCGATATCGTGGGCTATATTCAGAGTGGTGAAATCACAATTACGGTTGAAGACACAACATCTCCAAGCTGGGTTCAGACACCAGTAGGTCAGATTGTGGAATACGGTGAGTACTTGAGCTATGACTTGAATTTCACTGACCTATCAGGAATAGGCGAGTGGTTGGTAGATGATACCACTAGGTTTTCCATTGACTGGACAGGTCGGATTCGTTCTCTTGAAATACTCGATGTAGGTACATATGGTCTTCAGATTTTCATTAGTGATATCTATGACAATACACTGATAGCTGGTATAGTCATTGAAGTTGTTGATACAACTCCTCCTGAGTGGCTCACTTCTATGACTGACCAATATCTAGAGTACGGCGAATCCTTCGAGTATCAGCTATCTGCATATGATCTCTCAGGTATTGACCACTGGAGTATCGATGATACCACGAACTTCGAGATAGACACATTAGGACTCATTACCAGCTTAGGTCTTCTTGACATAGGATCGTATGATTTGAGAATCACAGTTGCGGATCCTTACGGAAACGAACTATCAGAAGTAATCACAATCCACGTGACTTCTGAAACCACTACAACCACCACAACTACTACGACAACTACAACAACGACTACCAATACAACAACAACTACTACCACTACCACGACTACCAGTACGACGGTTGATGAAATGGACCCGCTCCTTGTACTTGGTCTGGTAGCAGGAATCGGAGGTGTAGCAGTAGTAGTCATTGTCATCGTGTTTCTAAAGAAGAAATCTTGAACACAAGAAGTACGCCGCCAACGAACATCTATGATGTTAGAGTGGTTATAATCCTGCAAAGAAGCAGGAGTTTTTAGATGGACACAGGTACACTTTGTAGATTTTTAGTAACTCTATTTAGGAGGGTTTCAGAAATACAGAGAGTAGACTATGTCGAATTATTCTTCAGAACCAGGCTGTCCGTACTGTGGAACAAGACTCACTGGACAAGAGATTGATTACATCCATAGTGGTGCTTCCGTTAGATGTAGAGAATGTGGAACTATCCTTACAAAAGACCAGATTGAGCCATCGAGAGAAGTCCTGACAGAGCAACCATTCTCTCCTCAAGTTTCGACTACTCCTAGATATCAACCACCACCAAGAAAGAGAACCGGTGCACTTGTCTTCTTCATTGGATTCATTGTATTTAGTCTTGGACTATACTCTTGGATATTTTACATCCCCATTTTCGATTTAACCTACTATGGAGAGATATTAGGTGCAATTGCAGTTGTGAAGGGACTCTCTGATCTAAGGAAAGAAGTATCTAATCCCTCTGCAATTCGAATTATGGCTGTAGGGCTTCTCCTTTGGATTGGTGCATGGATGAGTTGGATTATCTATATCCCCGTTTTGACTGAAGGTTTCGTTGGCGAGCTTGGTGGACTAGGTCTGATCATTTTCGGATATTTGAAATCACGATAGATGAAAGAACACTGGTTCTCGTCACTGTGGATAATCTTTGCATGTTTCCGCTTATCTATAAGATTCAAAGAATACAATTCTCTAATATTGTTTGGAGAGATACTAATGAAGAATGAAGACCGACAGCCCTCGACATTGTGTGTCCAGGGCAAACATACACAAACATCAGGACCTGCAGTTGTCCCGATTGTACAAACTTCTACCTTTGTCTTTGAGAATCAGCAAGAGATGTTGGACTCCGTGCAAGGTAAATCTGGTGGACACGTGTACACTCGATGGAGTAATCCAACTACCAAGAATGTTGAGGAAAAGATCAGTGCTCTTGAAGGGACAGAGGACACTCATGTCTTGGCGTCTGGAATGGCTGCAATATCCTCTGCAGTGATGGGTGTTGTGAAAGGTGGCGAGAGAATCCTATCAAGTGATTCGATTTATGGAGGGACTGTTCATTTATTCAACAAGATACTGATGCAGTACGGGATTCAAGTCGATTTTGTCGATACTGATGAGCTAGTGGATCGGTTAACTGACTCCCATGACAACTACAAACTATGCTTCTTCGAAACTCCTACGAATCCGACCTTGAAGATTATTGACATCAAGAAAGTCGTTGATGCAGCTCGTGCAACAGGAACAATTAGTATGATTGACAGTACATTTGGTTCTCCAATAAATCAGAGACCTCACTTGTTAGGTATTGACCTTGTGATGCATAGTGCCACCAAATATCTCGGTGGGCATAGCGACATCATTGCCGGTACTATTTCTGGTTCGAACACAATGATGGCAAATGTGCGTAGTGCAGCTAAACTTCTTGGAGGTACAATGGATCCCTTTGCATCTTTCTTACTTGATCGTGGGATAAAGACTCTGAGTGTTAGAATGGAACGACACAATTTCAACGCAAAATATCTCGCTGAAAAACTCGAAAAAGACTCAAGAATCAGAAAAGTGCATTATCCAGGTCTCTCCAGTCATCCTCACAATGATGTTGCACGGAAACAGATGGATGGGTTTGGAGGTATGTTATCAATTGAACTAGAATCCGATTTAGCTGGAACTAGCAAGTTCGTTGATTCTCTGCGAATATTCCTGAATGCGGTTTCTTTGGGCGGTGTTGAGAGTTTAGCAAGTATTCCCGCCTTGACAACTCATTATGGGATTGGTGAGAAGGCTATGAATGAGATGGACATATCTGAATCAACTGTACGCTTGTCAATTGGAATCGAAGATCCCTCCGATTTACTACATGATTTGCTTACTGCCCTAGATTCTGTCTTGTAAGAACTGCTCTACATTGGCTCCTTGTTGATTGGCCGCAAAAGCTTAATACCGTTCATAAATTAAGTGAAAATGGTGGTAGCATGGCGGATATAGGGAATCGTGATTATTCATATGGTGGAAAGGGTTTACATCGATCAAGAAATGATCGTATGATTATGGGTGTTTGTGGAGGAATTGCAGAATACTATAACATGGATTCTGCAGTGGTTCGAGTTCTGATGTTTCTGTTTACACTTACAGTTATTGGGCTTTTAGGATACATTATCATTGGATTCATTATACCTGAGGAATAACATCTATCAATTTAAACGAAAGAATACTGTTTCTAATCCCTATTCTTTTTCGCTCTGTGATTGATGCTTTTCTCAAAAGAATATGGAATTCTTCAACCGACTATTGGATTTATAGCAAACCTCTGCATACCAGTAGTTGGAGGTTGAGTTCGTGAACACCAAAATGGTGCTTATTGCAACACTTGTTGGAGTTGTACTTTTCGTTTCCGATTTAGCGCTAAGCTGGATGACCATGCTCACAGGTCCTATTTCTGTGGTCATTGTCATAACTGTAATCGTCGGAATTATCGCAGGACGGATTGCTGAAGCTGTTTGGGCTACGTTCCTTACCTGGCTCATTGGGATTCTCCTTGGATGTCTACTTGCACCGATTATCTTTGCTGAATTTTGGACTGGTGATATGTTTCTTCCATTGTTACCACTAATCATTATGATGTGGTCCACTCGAGGAATGTTCATTGATTATCAGTTTGAGGGCTCAATATTCGAGGCAATCGCAGTTGCTGCTGGACTGACCATCATTTGGTTGGTACTGACTCCAGTGATTTACCTGGCATCGTTTGCAATTGCTGCTCTGAGTGGATTCATCGGTAAAATAATCCATAAGAAATTAGGAATTGGGGAAACGGAGATTTTACACTCACCCGTTGAACCAACAGAATCACAGTTTTAGCGATTGATGATGAAGAATCCAATCCGATTCGTTACAGTCATTAGTGTGGATTCATGCTAGAACGTACGATGTCCAATATCTTCACCAAAAGGGTTCTTACTAAATTCAAGGAACAGGTTCCTGAACTAACGAAAGTAGTAGAGAATCTATCATTGAAACTAGAACCTACTCTTATGCCTCCCTTTGAGATGCTCATCAGATCAATTGTGTATCAACAATTATCGGGAAAAGCAGCAAAGACCATTCATGATAGGCTGCTAAAACTTGTTGGAAAATTAACTCCAAGTAGGGTTCTAGCGAAGTCTCAGGAAGAACTGAAAAGCGTCGGTCTTTCCAGGCAAAAGGCATCGTATCTACATAATGTGGCTGAAGCCTTTCGTAGGGGCGGATTCCTATGGAAGTATCGAACTATCGAATCTCTATCTGAATTGTCCTCAGAAGAAATTGTCAATTTGTTTGGAGAAATCAAAGGTGTTGGTGAGTGGACTGTAGAGATGTACCTCATTTTCTCGATGGGCCGACTTGACATCCTATCAGAGAAGGATCTTGGAGTCCGAAAGGGCGTGATGGTGCTTTATGGTCTTGATGAAGTTCCTACACCAAAAGAGGTCATAGCAATCGCAGAGAAGTGGCATCCCTTCGAAACAGTTGGAACTTTCCTCGCATGGCGTGTTCTCGAGGAAGACTTTGTGTTTCCATAGATCCGTGTTATCCTGATACCTGAGATTCTATCTCTGTGAACTCTTTAGTGAAACGTTGAACTAGATCCGATTTCACACTTTCATTAATGAAGGCTGTTTGAACTCCATTCATAGAGATTTGAAAGAGCTCTTTCAATGAAAAGTCGAGATGTTTGTGTATTTGTTCATACTCATTGTTCATGCTGGTATGAAATAGTGAAGGATCATCACTATTGACAGTAACAAGTAATCCTTTTTCGAAGAACTCACGAATCGGATGTTCACTGATTGAAGGCACCACTCCAGTTCGCAGATTACTCACCGGGCACATCTCAATAGCTATCTTGTTTTGTTTGAGGTGTTCAATCAAATCAGGATTACCTCGAGCTGTGATCCCATGACCTATTCTCTCAACTTTAAGATGATGTAGTGCCCCCCAGATCGATTCAGGACCTGCTGCTTCGCCTGCATGTGCAACACAATGAAGTCCCATACCTCTTGCTCGTTCGTATATTTCAGCAAATGGTTGAGGTGGATATTCCCGTTCATTTCCGCCAATATCGATTGAGATGATATTGTCAGGATTCCTTTCAATTAAATCTAGAATTTCTGTAGCCTCTTCAGAACTAGAGGTTCTCACTACGTCAATCCTGATGTTAGTTTCTATATCGAAATCATGTTGTGCCCTTTGGATTCCTTGATTGATTGCATTCACCATATCTTTGAAGTCGAGATTATTTGGAAGGTGGTCTCTTGGGGAAAAACTGGCTTCAACATACTGAACATTGCTCTTAGAACAAGTTTCAAGCATCTCATAGGTGATGCGTTCAAAATGGCGAGCATCTGTAATGTACTCAACTATCTCCATATAGGTTCGAATAAAATTCATGAAATCTGTATACTCGAATCGATTGCCAATCTCTTCCACATTCGAATACGGAGCGCTGATTCCATCCTCTCTTATGATCGACAGCAATGTTTCCGGTTGTATCGATCCCAAAATATGAACATGCAACTCCACTTTTGGTAGAGCACGGATTGCTTCAAGAGTATCCATTCGTCTAGATTTTCTAGATTAGATGTTAAATCTTTACAATCTTCCTGAATCACCTCGTACCATTCCTTCGCATTCTTTTTGATTATTAAGCTAATAATTTCAGGATGTATTATCAGGGAATATATGGCCATTTGTTAAGTTGGCTTTTGAAGAGGTAGTGGGGTCCTCACTGAAGATAATAACATAACCGAAAAACTTGGAGTCACAGATGCATACCCCTTCTAGAAATCCTCAATTCGGCTTACTAATGCATTTTATTGGAGGAGTACTTGGCGACACTCGTTATATTCAGATTTCAGTATCTTTCTCTTGACAAGCCATGACCGTTAGAACAGAATCAGCCCATCTCACCATTGAGTCACCGAGAACCGATTGCGGAAGGTGCAGCTGTATTATTCTTTATAGTAGTGAGAAATGTGTTCTATGTGATGCCGCTCTAGAAATTCTATATTCTGTTATTTCTGATTTCGGATTACCTACCAGTGTCATCAGAAAAGTCGATGTCTTGAATGATGCTGATGATGATGGTTGTAGTCTTCCTCCTCCAGTTGGATTACCTGCGATACGGATTTGTCAAGAACTAATTACTGGATTACCAGATCTGGATACAGCTCGCGGTGCAGTTATGCATGCAGTCTTGAATGGATGCTTCTCAGACTGTCATTAATACATCATTTTGTCTACAGCAACAATCCTCTTCTTATCTCCAGTTGAATGAATTATCTTGGTACATGAAGATTGGCTATGCTTCGCCATATCTCCCTGTTTCTCTGGAGTTCAACTACTTTCTCTTGATCTATATGGTACATCGGTTTCCGCATATCCATCAGATTAGGTACTTTTCTGCAGAGATGACCGGACTGCAAGGTTTTGAGAGCTAGGGTGACAGTTCTCATTGCGAGTCCACTCTTTTGTGCAATCTCTGCAGGATACATAGGACCTTCAGTGGTCAATTTATCCAGTACAACCAGTGTACTCTTTGTGAGATTAATGGAGGGACTCATACATATCACCAGTGTATTTTCTACTAATCAACACGATTGTGTCACAATCATCACATATCGTTTGAAGTAGAATTGTAATTGATTGTTCAAACATTTAATATAAGCCTTGTCAACAGCGTAATGTGTGATTGCGCCAACGTTAAGCTTAATTGTGGAATCCAATCTATTTGTGAAGAGAAGGTGTTAGTCTGACTAAGATTGGTTCTCGTGCTCGTCCACTTGATCAAAAGGATGTTGACATACTAGGGGCTTTAGATAAACTGGGAGGTAAAACCTCAACAGATGAGCTCAGTCAAGCAACTGGTATTCCTGCACGAACAGTCAGGTATCGCCTTCAGAAGATGCGCGATTCGAAGGTGCTCCACTCCCCTAGAGCCTTCACACATGAGCGAAAGATGGGTATGGGAGAATGTCTTATTATTGTTCATACAACTCCTGGATCTAATTCAATTCTTGAAAAGATGTTTGATGAAATTCGCGCTATCTATTTCTGGTCTTCGACATATGGGCGATATAATGGGTATGTTATCTATTCACTCTATTCTCTTACAACCCCCAGTGTGCCAAGAAGACTGGCAGAGGCTTTCCAAAAAGAAGGTCTGATATCCGAGTTCTATTTGTTTGAAAATACTGATTATGAACACAAGCACGGTGATTTCAAATATCTCGATCCAAAACTTGGTTGGAAATACGATTGGACTATTTGGCACAAGAAGATCAAGAAGAACCTCAAGTCCAAAACTACGAAAATCAATACGAAATGTGAGGAGAATCCATCGACTATAGAATTTGATATCAATGACTATGAATTACTGAGGAGTATTTTTGATGATGGAATGGTTACGCAGAAAGTCCTTGCCAAAAAATTCTCATTGTCTGAAACACAAGTCACAAAGAAAATTCGCAGGTTAGAGGATGCTGGAGTAATCAATGGATATAGTTCCAACTTCAGCCCCGGAGGTGTAATGGTTCACTTCACTCTCTTCTTCGAAATCGAAGAACCTGTTGCACGAATTATCAATAATTTCTATACTCATCCATATCTTGGTTCAGTTGTAATGGAATCACGAACTCGTTGGTCAGTTCGAATGGGACTCCCTGCAGAAGATATCTACGGGTTCCTCCAAGGACTTGATTTGATGAAACCATATCTCAAATCCTGTGTATTTCAAATCCTGCATCATTTCACAAGAGGCAAGAAAACTCATCCCTATGATCTTTTCAATAGAGATACTAAAAATTGGGAAACTCCCATATCCGAATACCTCGAAATCATTTCTGATATTATGGCTGAGCCTAGGTAATCATCGGATTTTTTCATACAAGTGCGCATTCCCTTCTTTTCCGACTATTTTCAACACTTCCATTTTCCGCATACAGTACGTCATTTTCTGAACAAGACGTCGGGGAATCTTCAGAACCTCTGCTAGCGTTTTGGTTGTAAATGGTTCTTCTATTGAGTCCGGAATCAAACGCAAGAAATCCTTAGGCGTAGAGAATAACTGTCTATCAATTATATCGACAAGTCTGCGATCTACACTACTCCACCCTTTCCTTTTCCAACTTCCTTTTCCATCGTTGACACGTATCTCTTCTTCCTGAGTTAATAGAACTTCTACTTCAAAATTCGAGTGTATAATGAAAGTTGGAATGCTAACAAGCTCTTCGAAGATATGTAGAATTCCCATTTTCTTTGGAGACTTTCGTCGACCTATTACTTCTCCAGTCTTACTCTGCCGGACAATCCATTTCTCTAATGGAATAGGATAAACAAGTCGCACTGGATGATTCTTCATGAGTTTGAACAGTTTATCTTTGATAGCTGAGAATTTTCTTGTCTGTATCTCTATCAACAGGTTTCCTCTCACCACATCAATGACATATCCATCGACTTTTACTTCCACCTCTGAACCTGGTGTATTGTATAACTCTTTGATTTTTGCATGGAGTGACCGCTCTTGTAGAGTACCTATGCCTCCTCCATTCTTCATACTTTACAATCCCTATAGTTTACTTATTGACTGTTCTATTACCTGTCTAATACTCTATAATGTCAGAGGTGATTGGTCCAAATAACACCATCATCATGAGGGTAGAGTTTGGGTATTCTGGCAACTTCGTTGAATCCAAGGTTAGAATAGAATTTTCGAGCAACTTCGTTTCCACCCTCCATGAATAGTAAGATGACTCTAAGGGAATATCCTTCATCTGAGTAGAACTTAGAGGTCTCCTGAATGAAATAATTGACTAGCTTCTTAGCAACACCTTGCCGTTGAAATTTCTCATTGACTCCGAGACCGATGATTTCTGCAACACCATCATCAAACCCACCTCTTCTGTCCCAAGTCAAGGTCCCGCAGAGTTGACCGTCTTGCAGAGCTAACATAGTTTTGAAATGGTCTATCAAGTCTTCAGCAAACTTTCCAGCCCTCTCCGCATGATCTTCAATCTCTTCCAGATACATGTTCTGAAGTAGGACTCTATCAGCATCTGTTGCTTTCTTAACCTCGAACATTGCAATATTAGATGCGAAGCTCCTTCAATATGTACTTGATGCTCGGTCTACTCTATAATGACCACTTGATCGACAAATAGTTCGTAATCTTCATCCTCATCGAGATTTCGAATCAGGACTTTTTCAACTTCATACTCACCACGGATCTCAAGAAGTCTGGACTCATAGAGTATCTTGACCTTGGATTCTTTCAGCTGCTCTTCCAACGTCTCAGTTGTTACTACTGATTTCTCGGGGGTAAGTAGAATTATTCGGTCACTAACTTCAGTAAGTTCGATAGCCTGTTGGACTGATTCATCTCCAGAATGCAGTATTAGGGTTCTCTGGTCCTCGAATTCATTGACATCATCAACAACAAACCAAACCCCTTTGTTGAGGAATTCATCCTGACCTATTACACAACCAGGATCTTCTTCTTTCTTAGAATCCTCTTCTGGAATAACTTCACCTTTACCTTTTCTGTAATTGACAATTGCTTCGTGAAGTGCATCTGCTGCTAAGTTTGAACAATGCATCTTGACTGGTGGCAACCCATCCAGTTCCTCTGCGACATCATCTCGGGTCATTGCCATTGCCTCATCTAGGGTCATTCCAACTACCATCTCAGTGGTCATACTTGTGGTTGCGATAGCTGAACCACAACCAAAAGTTCGGAACTTTGCCTCAGTGATCTTATCTCCATCAACTCTGATGAAGACCTCCATGATATCTCCGCAGGTTGGGTTTCCAACCTTTCCTACGACAACATCATCTCCTTCTAGTGTTCCTACATTTCGCGGATTGCGAAAGTGGTCCAGAACTTTCTCGCTATATTTTGTAGACTTCATCTTTTCTACATCCTTTATGTTTGGTAAATTGGTGATAGATCTCGCAGCCTTGTAACCACTTCGGGCACAGCATTGAGAACATTATCTATGTCTTGATCAATATTGAATCGTCCAGTTGTAATCTGTAGAGACCCGTGAGCCTCTTCATGCATGAGCCCTGTAGCTATTAATGTATGTGATGGTTCTAAAGTTTTGGAAGTACACGCTGAACCAGTAGAAATGGCTATTCCCTTATCCTTGAATGACAATAGAATTGACTCGCCCTCTATTCCGTCAAACCTGACATGTGTGTTACTGGCAAGTCGCTCAGTAGGATGACCATTGAGATAACTATCAGGAATCTCTTCGAGAATCTGTTTTATCATTCGATCTCGATATCCCGTGAACCGCTTGATTTCTCCAGACATCTCCTTTTGCATAATCTCAGCAGCAATTTTCATTCCGACGATTCCTGGAATGTCTTCGCTTCCAGACCTGAGACCTCGCTCTTGGCCACCGCCAATCATTATTGGATTGACTCTGTATTTCTTCCTCATATACAGTACACCAACACCTTTCGGTCCGTAAAGGTCGTTGGATGATAATGCCATTAGATGTACTCCATCTCGCTTAACATCAATAGGAATAAGACCTTCAGCCGCTACGGCATCTGAATGAAATGCTATTCCTTTCTCTTCTGCTAGTTTTCCAATTTCCTGAATTGGTTGAACTGTACCTATCTCATTACTTGCATAACCTACTGAAATGAGAATAGTCTGGTCTGTGATCCTCCGCTCAAGTTTTCGCATATCTACTCGACCGAATTTATCCACTGGAACCTTTGATATTTCGAATCCTGAACGGTCCAAGTGTTTGGCAATATTATGAATAGAAATGTGTTCAATCTCAGACATTATGATATGATTGCCTTTCTTCTTGTTCTTCAATGCATAGCCAATTATTCCTAGGTTTATCGCTTCAGTTGCACCTGACGTGAAAATAATCTCATCCTCATCTGCGTTGATGAATTCTGCAATTGATTTTCTACTTTCTTCAAGGGCGTCTGTTCCTATATCTCCAGTTGTATGGAGTGCAGAAGGATTTCCGTACTTCTCTCCAAAATATGGTAGCATTCCTTCGATTACTCTAGAATCCACTGGTTTTGCACTCTGATTATCAAGATAGATTTCTTTCATTATACCCCTACCTCACACCACTTTGTTTTTAATCAATTTTCTTTCCGTTTGATCAGTATTCTATTTGTTCCGTCAGGTAAGCGTTTCGCACTGATGAAGGTGTGACCAGTTCTTTTTGCAAAGCGTTTGATGTCTTCCTCAGCTGCTGGATCATCAGCAAGGATTTCTAATACTTCACCTGGTCCGATACTCTCGATTGCTTGTTTTGCTTGAAATAGTGGTTGAGGACAATAAAGCCCTACACAATCCAAGCTTTCTACTGGTTGATGTTCACTCATGGACAGGCATCTCCAATAAACTATTGTTAATTATTGGCTTATAACTTTATTCATCGATTGAGCTAATATTCTACTCTGTAGAGTGAATTTTTAACGAGGTTTATCAGAACCAAATGAAACCGTACTGAAGTTGAAGATGATGGTCAAAAAGAGTCGGGCTGCTGTGGTCCCTGAACCCAGTGCAACTTTGCAAATTGAGGAGTACGAGATACCAGATCTAGCTCCTGGCGCCGCGCTACTAAAGGTGGCAAATGCGGGAGTCTGTGGCACTGATGTACATCTTTGGCATGGTCGATTAGCAGGGGTTCCATATCCCCTTATTCCTGGCCATGAAGTATGTGGCACTATCGAGGAAATTGGTCCCCGAACGGTCAAAGACTTGGATGGTAATGAGCTGAAGGTTGGAGATCGGGTAACGTTTCATGACGTCTACGATACTTGTTTCAAGTGCTGGAATTGCCTGATTGCCAAAGCCCCAACTAAGTGTAAGAATAGGACCGTATACGGCATCACGATGGATTCAACAAAACACCCGTACCTTATCGGAGGGTACAGTGAGTACCTCTATCTCTCTCCTGGAACACACATCATCAAGATACCCGACCACGTCAGTTTTGATGGTGCAAGCGCTGCAGGATGTGCTATGCCTACAGCTGTTCATACCGTTTTACGTAGTCCTCTTACTTGGGGTGTGAATGTTGCAGTTCAAGGCGCTGGGCCTGTAGGCCTGATGATTGCTGTACTCGCGCTCATCAACGGTGCTTCAACTGTAACAATGATTGACCAGGCAAAGAATCGGCTAGAGATTGCAAAGAAGTTCGGTGTAACTCATACACTCAATCTTGGAGAAACAACACTGGAGGAACGTAAGCAAGCACTCAAGGATATTGCGAGCGGTCCTGGTCCAGATATTATCTATGAAGCAACTGGAAGTGCAAATGCGATTCCAGAGGGGATCGAGTTAGTCCGTGAAGGTGGTGCATACTCGATTTGTGGTCAATATACCGATAGTGGTACAATCGAGATCAATCCTCACTTAATGAATCGCAAGCATCTCGATATCAAGACTGTTTGGGGTTCAGAAACCCTACATGTGTATCGTGGAGTCAAAACGATTGGTGAAAATTATGACCGATTCCCATTCGAAGCTTTAGTCACTCACAAGTTCAGTCTAGATGATGCTCAAAAGGCACTCGAAACACAGGAGAGTTTTGCTTCACTAAAAGCAGTGATTCAACCACACGGTGAATAAATGGAGGTTCAAATATGTCGTTCGATCTTGAAAAATCAAAATGTGAACAAGCTAGTGCTCTATTGAAGGAACTTGATATTGATGCCTGGTTAGTGTGGGTTCGAGAAACCTCACAGATATCCGACCCCGTCTTGGAATTAATTTACGGAGGGGATGTAGTCTGGCAATCTGCTTTTCTCTTCACACAGCAAGGTGAGAAACTAGTAATTGCTGGTAACTTCGATACTGATGGTATCAAGGCTCAAGGTATCTTCGACCTGGTTATTCCCTATACACAAGGAATCAAGGATGAATTGATTCGCCAGTTGGAGAAGAATGATCCCTCTAAGATTGCAATCAACTATAGTACCAACGATGTCGCAGCTGATGGTCTCACATTGGGTATGCACATGATATTGAAAGATTATCTAAAAGAGACCCCCTATGTTGATCGTCTAATATCAGCTGAGCATCTTATTATGAAACTCCGCGGTCGCAAATCTGCTGAAGAGATTAAACGAGTAACGAAGGCGGTAGAAATCACTGAAGAGATATTCAAAGCTGCTGAAAGTTTCGTGAAACCTGGCATGACTGAGATTGAGATATACGATCTCTTCCATCGTGAAATGAACAAGCATGGTGTCACAAGTGCTTGGAATGATGATCACAATCCTGCAGTAGATGCTGGCCCAAACAAACAATTCGGGCATGCTGGCCCAATTGAAAACAAGACCAAATCTGGTCATCTTCTGCATTTTGATTTTGGAGTTCGTTACAAAGGATATTGTTCAGACATCCAACGGATGTTCTTCTTTGGTGAGGAAAAAGATATTCCCAAGCAAGTTCAAACCGCATTTGAAACAGTACGTGATGGGATAATTGCATCGTCAGAATTCATTCAACCAGGTGTACTGGGATATGAAGTGGATGCAGTTGCTCGTGATTTCGTTAAAGCTGCTGGATATGAGGAGTATCAACACGCTCTTGGACACCAGATTGGAAGACATGCTCATGATGGTGGTGGTTTACTTGGTCCACAGTGGGAACGATATGGAGATACTGTGAAGCAACCAGTGGAAGTTGGTAATTTATTCACACTCGAATTCTATGTTACTACAGAGGATTACGGTCAGATGAGTCTCGAAGAAGATATTGTGGTTACGAAGAACGGATGTGAATTTCTCTCACACCCACAAAGGAAACTTATCTGCATCAACTGAGATTGAGACCTTCATCCATTGCGCCAGTTCGATATCCCTTAAGGTCCAGTGTTACATGGGCAAAACCCGCATTACTTGCTCGCTGTTCAAGCTCCTTCATCTTGGTTGTATCAAACATCTTGGGTAGCTCATTCACTCCAACTTCAATTCGAACCAGGTCTCCATGATATCTTGCGCGAACACATTCCACATTGAATATGGCTGTTACCGCCTTTTCTACAGATTCAACCATTTGCAATCGTTCATGGGTTAATTCTGTGCCATATGGGAATCTTGTTGCTAAACAAGCCCCTGATGGTTTCTCTGCAACTGAGAGCTCTTTACTACGGGCGTATTGACGTATCTCATCTTTCGTTATATCAACAACAAGGTAGGGTGATTGGACTCCAGATTCTTCTAGCGCCTTAGCTCCCGGTCGATAGCCTTCGGTTTCGCTTGCTGTCGTCCCTTCAACTACAATATCAAGACCAAGTTCTTCCGCAGTTTTCAACCAGCTATCAGCTAGAATTTGCTTGCATTTGAAACATCTATCAATCGGATTAGAAGCCAGAGATTTTTCACCAAGCCAATCGAACATCTTGATAATCAAATTCAGTCCCAATTCTTTGGCAATATCTTTTGCACCATCTGACTCACTTTCTGGAACTGTTGGACTGGAAACCAAAAGAAGTGTAGTTTCTGATGCCACTTCAGATACAATACTTGCTAAGACTGTACTATCTACTCCTCCACTGAAAGCAACTAGAATCTTCTTCCCAGTGAGGTCTTTCTTGATTGCATCAAATTTTGCTAATGTGGAGTCTTTCATGGCTTAATGCTTTCAGTAATTAGAATAGTATTAAGCTTTCAGAAGGGTCTCTTAGCTATTCATGTATGGGTCTTCATCAACTTCATCAATCACGATGTCTGCATATCCGACATCCTTGAGGAGATGTTCGATTGATTCTGCACCGGTTATCCAAGTGATTCCCCAGGTGTTATCCTCACGGAGTCGTAATTCCACATCAGGGAGGTCTCCAAGTAGATTGTGATCCATCTCTATTGCATCTTGGTATGCACCTACTAAGGCTAGAATGAAATGAGAGCCAGGAAGTTGATCAAGTAGTCCAACTGGAATTCCGTCACCCATCTTACCACCAGGCATGGTGAGAGGACGATTATCCTTGGTGTACCAAACTTTGTCGGTGTTCTGTCTATAGAAGTTTGCAATCTCACCATCAGAATCACAGGTGATGTCTACGAGCCTAACGGTAGTTTCCGGATGAACATGCAAATTGGAGATAGGTATTACTGGGAAGTGCTGTGCTACAAGAACATGGTCTGCGATGCTGTTGAAGATACTGAAATTCCCTACTGCGATATGCTCGGGATGCCAGAAGTTTCTGATCTGTTTATCTGTAGAGAAAGATTGGAGTCCTAAGGATGTGAGTTTCTCTCGTGTTGCCTTTTCAAGAATACCCACTATCATCTCTCTTTCAAAGATTGTACTAAGACCATCTAATGTCATTCCACCAAAGTGAGAATGAAACTCGTTCCAAACATCCACGAGTTCTCCAAGTGTAGTGATTTTGCCTATCCTGTCAAGATATTCTTCTTCCTTAGCTAATGCAGTTTCAGACTTGTATTTTCCACCAGGTGCGGGAAACACTGATCTGACTTCAAGAGCTTCAACGATCACGAGAGCTGCGTGAGCGGTTAGTCCACGTCCTGATTCAATCATTATGTTAGGAGCTGGATATTTGTCACCTTTGTCCTTGAGAAAATTCTTCACTCCTTGAACAAGATTCCTCGCATATTGATACATTAAATCTGCTGGATGCTTGCCAGTGTAATCAATAGCCAAACCTCCACCAAAATCGATGTTCTCCAATTTTGTTAGTCCCATATCTCGTAGTTCTGAATAAAGACTTGTGAGGAATTGACCAAATCTACTGAATGATTTGAGATCTGTTATCTGAGAACCTGCGTGACCAAGAATAGTACTGACAGATTCAGCAAATCCTGTCTGTGTGAGTAAATCTACAACATTGAAGAGATCGTGAATACTCAAACCGAATTTAGAATCTCTGCCCGTGGAATGAGACCAGTGTCCTTCTACATTGAGATACGGTTTGATTCTGAACACTAACTCCGTTTTCTTAGGATCGAATAGCTCAACAATCATTCTTGCTTCATGAAGCGATTCGATTGATATTGCTACTCTAAATCCTTTTTCAACGGATTTGCGGATGAGTTTTAGATAATCTGGATCTTTGGCTCCATTGCAGACGATTCGTCGGTGTTTTTCCTTTTTAATCACTGCAGTGGTTAGAAGCAGTTCTGCTTTGGTTCCGGCCTCCAACCCATATTCAGAATCGGAACGAATTACAGAAGTTACAAAATCACTTCTCTGGTTCACTTTCACAGGGTAGATACCGATGAACTCTCCACCGTACTCTTCCTCTTCAAACACTTTCTCAAATGTGGTTCTGAGTTTCTTAATCTGGTATGTGATGAGTTGTGGGATTCTAAGAGTGAATGATGAAACGTAGCCTGGAGACTTGCTATTTGCTGTCTTCATTTCTTGGATTATTTCTTTGATTGTGATCAGCTCATCTTGCAACTTAATACAAAGCTCACCATCTTCTGAAATATCCAAGAAGTGTAGGTCATTCCTACCAACTCCGAAGACGGTCTTTGCTTTGTCAATTGACCACATTTCATCTGTCATTATTTTTTCCTCTGATTGGTGAAGGGAGGATGTTACTCTTCATCCTCTCTAATAGTGTCGAGCATTCCTTGGAAAGCTCTAGCTAATTCACCTATCTCATCGTCTTTTGAGATATACGTTTGGTCCACTTGCAGTTCCGCAGTATCCAAGGGTTCATCTCGAATCCTAGCTGCAGCATTCCTCGTTGCAAGATCCATCAAATATTGCAATGGTCGAGTAACAGTGTTTGAAACTGATACTGCTACAATCCCGGAAATCACAATACCTATGACGGTTACAAAGAGAATGAATTGAGCCGCTTCTGCGTTTGCTGCTGCAATTCTTGCTTCAAGTGGTGGAAGTGCTTCTAGGACTTCGTCAAGGGGTACTGATATCACACAGATGTATCCTCCTTTGCCCACTGATGCGGCGACCAAAATATGCTCGCTATCGTCTCTGGTATACCTTACAGATACTGATCCAAGATAGGCTTCTAGGATTTCATCCATGTCATCCTCATCGAGGGGATCGGTTGTGCTTGTATCTTCTTCAATATCAAGCAGGTATGGCAATCCCGCTAAGTAGTCTGTATCTAATACTTCCGGATGTGCCACAATTTCACCAAATGAATTTAGTAAGAATGCATAACCACTCTCTAGAACACTTACGTCGATGACTTTGTCTTGGATATCACTAATGGTAATATCTCCAGAAACCACAGCAAGTGGGATTCCACCACTATAGACTAGTTTTCCTATTGATATTAGCAGAACATTGTCAATCTCGTCATAGTATGGATCTACAAACATTGTATCACCATTTCCATCAGCAATTGTTTCGTACCAATATTCTAACCTTGGGTCATAGTCTGGAATATCAAGTTCACTTCCTGGATAGTTGATGAAGAGACCATCATCCGCAAATGCAATGTATAACCATCTGAATTGAATCTGTTCTTCAATTGATTTGAAGATGTAGTCAATATTCGATACCGTACCAAGTTTGTCGGATTCTGCGGCTTCGTACGTTGCGTAATTCAGATCATCATAGTCACGATGGTACCAACTACTATAGGTCCATGAAACGTTCAGCCCATAGCTGGCATCATAGTGGCTATCTGCAGGCGGAGACGCAATTGAATCATCTTCAAAAATCTCATGAAAGAAGACGTTTCTATTTGCGTACGTGGAACTAGAATCAAATAATGATTCTAACTCAGCTGCAGCTGCTTCTACCATTCCTTGTGCACTAGCCAGTTTCTGATTGATTACCAATGCAGTCTTTTCTGCTGTTGATTCCATATTGTCTTCAATCTGGGTCTGAAGTGCTAGTGAGCTTTGGTCTAGTGTGAATCCTCCAATTAGGTCCACAAATGTCAAGGAAACGAAACCGGTTGCTGACAGCGAAACTAGTGAAATCACTAGGAATGTAGCAATGACGTTTGTTCTGAAACTGCCCTTTTTCTTGGTTTGTGTTGATTGTGCCATTTTCTCATCTCCTCCTAGTAATCTACTGTAGTTCCTCCTACTTCGAGTTGTGCCATCAGCACTCCAATTTTCTCGAAGGCTTTCCCTATGTCCAACCTCACATTTGAACTATCAACTACTGAGAGATATTGTCCTTGTGGAATGGCTTCACAGATTGACTCTAGAAGTTCTTCTGTCGTCATCTTTCGGCCAGTCTTTGGAGATCGCAATCTCTTCCTGGTATCCACTGGTGACGCCAATTCTTGACCGACACCAATGACTATGAGGTTCACATCTAGATGGTTGTCACGAATGAAACCTTCAATGGTGAGAGGTCTCTTTCGTTTTATCCGATCCTTCTCGCTGAATATTCCTTCAAGGGCATCCAATGAATAGGTATCAGAACTATTGTCTTGACCATCAGTCAAGGCGATAATCCATCTATGTTCGCTTGATTCTATTTTATTCAACTCTTCCAATGCACGTCCCAAACCATCATAGAATGCAGTAGCATAGTTTGGATATTTGAGAGAGTCTAATGCTTTCACGATCTGACTATCCTCATCTGATCGATCACCCTTGATAGTTAGAGGTAGAATCTCTCTATAGGATGAATTGAAGATGATGATTGATACTGCATCTTGCGGATTGACCTGACTAGCCAATATTTCCTTTGCACCTGTAACAGCTGCTTTGATTCTTGACTGTGCCTGCATGCTACCGGAATAGTCAATGACGAAAGTAACGCTCTTCTTGAACATAATTGAGCGTTTGAGTTTCTCAGCCTTTCTGCGTATATCATGGCTTGGTTTGTTTAGTTGATCAAGTACGTCTGCAACTCTTTGCATAGCAAAAACAACTAACCACAATTCATCAGTAGCTTGTGCGAATTTGATGGCATCATTGTATTCGTCTTCAGCCTTTCTCCATTTACCTTGAACTTGATAGAGCTCTCCTTCATGATAATGGATGTATGCAAGGCTTCGATCATATCCTATAGATTTCGCAGTTTTTTGTGCTTCATCAAATCTGGATTGAGCTTGGCTGTATCTTCCATCTCGCATGAGCACAAGACCCATTGCGTCATATCGTCTCGCAAGACCATATGAGTTCTTGATAGTGAGATCGATTGCTTCTGCGTCTTCTAGAAGGCTCATTGCTTTATCGGTATTATTAAGGTCCATTTCAACAAGCGCCATGTTATGATAGGTTGATGCTAATCTCATCATAGCATCCTTCTCATCAGATCCGTCTTCTTTTGCTTGTTCCAGAAGTCGGTTTGAAATGGCCAGCGATTGATTGTAGTAATCCATCGCATTTGCAGTGTCCCCACGTTGTCTGAAGACATTGCCAATGTTCAGGAGCATTGTCTGCTCTCCTGCCTCTATCTGGAGGCTTCTACTAATTTCCAGAAGGTTCTGATAGTTGGCAAGAGCTCGACGGAGGTCTCCTCTGATGAATGCTTGATTTCCGAAGCGACAAGCTTCCTGGAAGCTCAATAACGCGTCTACAGTTGTCCCTACCTCTTCGTACATTGCCCCTGCTGTTGTAACTCCTCGCGTGAAGTCTTGTTTTGCCATCTTGTTGACTAGACGAGTCATCTCTCGAATCGGTTCGACAACTGCCTCTCCTCTTCTGGAAGAAACAACTGAAACAACAGCTCCAACTACTACAAGGACGGCTGCAAGGACACCAGTAAGAATCAGGGTCCTTGTTGCAACAAGATTCAGGATTTCTGTTGCTGGAGCAATGACATCAGCATCTGGAACAACAACAAGTAAGACATAGTCTGTGTTCGGAATATTGACAAATGATAGATGCCAGGTCTGACCATTCTTCTGATACTCAAATAGTCCCGAATCTTCCTCAAGAACTTGAGTGGTCACCAAGTTTTTGAAAGCTGTAGCTTCAGAACTTCCTGCATTACCAAACTCAAGTGTTTCAATCAGTGCTATCTCATCATTGGGATCCTGATCCTTATGAGCAACAACCGCTCCTGCAGAATCAAGAAGGAATGCATAGCCATTTGTTGAAACG
>JAEOSL010000046.1 GCA_016840385.1 Candidatus Thorarchaeota archaeon
GTTATAGATACATATCATAAGTAGAAAGACAGAATACATCGAAGAGATAGGATAAATACAGATTAAATTGGAAGGATGAATACCATGGAGCTAGGGGAGATTGCGAATAACATTCAGGTCTATGGACTTGGTTTAGGATTGGCCGTAGCTCTCGAGCTTGTTACTCAGGTCGATTATTTACTATTTTGGGTATCAGTTATTCCACTCCCATTTGCTCTAGTTTCTGTTTTCTTAAATCAACAAGCAAACAACTCTCATACGCTTTCTTGGTATCATGGAGTCTGTTCAGGAATGGTGATGATTTGCAGTAGAATTGCAAAAGCATGTCTTGAATGATAATCAAAATTTATCTAATGTTAATCAAAAATAGAATTGTTTAAATGACTATATGTCGTATATTCAATGTCCCTTTGATAGGGACTATCGTGAAAGAGAGGTGAAAACATTTGTTAGAAATACAACTTGAGTTGATAGAAGAGAAACCCATAATCTCATCTGTAGTCGGTCGTAACAAACAAGCCAACAGGAAAGCATTCATGGCTTTACCAGCTCTACTACTATTCATGCCTTTTGCAATAGGCTTTGTATGGTATGGAGTAGCTTTCGCAGGTCCATCATTGTCCGTGATGCCGGCTGCGAATATAGTGCCAGCCTCTAGTAACTTAACAATCTATATTTTCTGGAATGGACACTGGCCTGACCTTGACGGGTGGGTCCAGATCCTTGTTGGAGCAGGGCTCAATTATGGGTTCTCTCTTCTCATTGCCGGGATTTTAGTGGCGTTGGGAATGGTAGAAATGGCGATTTTGATAGCAATGCTTACTGCGTCAGGTGTTGGAATTATAGTAATTGGTTCAATATGCGCAATGTAAAATAGCAAAAGGGGGAGGTAACTCCCCCACAATCTGAAATTTAGTCCATCATTCGGTGAATCATCATGTCAGTAGGAGACCAAAGTGTTCCATCGAGTTCGTATTCGCGACCAATTCATATTCTTATTCTATCAGGGATATCTATGATTTTCGGAGCAATTCTTGTACCTTTTGCAGTCTATTCGATGACCCAACTAGATATCTCAGGCATCCAGGGGGTAATTGCTTCTATTCTATCTCTTACAATCTTACAGATTGGAATCCTGAGATTGAAATACAAAATAGAGGTTGAAATGAAGGCGATAGAGGCAAGATTTTCAGAGTACCTACGGTTTACTCTGCCTAAGGTAGCGTTCTACAATCTGACCTTTTTTTTCGGGTCATTAGTAATGATCATGGTTCTTTGGAGCAGGAATGACATCCGTTTCCTTTTTATCGGTGGGAATGGCATATTCATTTCTATCATTGCATTAGTACTCTTAAAAACTAACATCTTTTCAATATCTCCGAAGAATTTGCGAGAGATACCCGAATCAAAATACCCGTTCATTTGGGAGGTGCTGAGGAAATCAAAACTATCCGTCCATATGATTGGGTTTCTGAGCTTGAGTCGACTGAAGATAGTAAATGCTTACCAATGGGGACCTAACAAGAAAGCTGTCATAATGATATCAGACCACCTCGAAAAAATTCTCAATGATGGTGAGATTGCAGCTGTATTCGCCCATGAATTAGGACACATCAAGCACCGTCATTTCGAGAAGATAATAATCACAGGTCTTGTTTCACCACTAATCCTTCTTAACTTCTATTGCATTTACATTCTATTCGAGATACAAGAGATTCTGGGCCCGATTACCGAAATCCTGCTTTTGATTATGCTTGGATTTCTCGCACTAGGTGTACCAATAATCGTTTTACCTTGGGCCTCGAGACGGTGGGAAACGGAAGCGGATATCTACGCTGCAAATCTAGTCAGCCCAGAAACACTTGTTTCTGCTCTTCAGAAGATGGTTGATCATGACATGGTGGTTGGGAGTATTAGCAAGAGGGCTGAATTTCTGTTATCACATCCGCACTTGGATAGTCGAGTAAAGCGAGTGAAGTCATCAGATTTGAGAAAAGATGAGTAGATGTAACACGAGGAAATGTGAACAAGAAGATGAAGTAGTGCTCCAGACCACTTCGGAACCAGAAAAACGAATTGAAATAGAATGAGGGGATTCTGTTGACTCATAGAGATAAAAAGATACGTACTTTGAATGTACCATCAAAAGGCGAAAATGAAAAGTTTCGAGCGGGTCCACCAGGGGTTAGATGGATAGCTGGCCTTGTCGATCTTGTTATTCTTATTTCAGTTACGACGATTTGTTGTGGGTTCTTGAGCGAAGACCCCTTCTTCTTCACAAGTTCAATCTATTATTTCACTAATCTAGGAGGATTTTTTCAGGCTCTTACAAGTCGGACGGGGTTGGTAAACCTTAGTATGTTCTTCTTGATTGCATTCATCTATTTTCTCGTAGAAGGATATGTTGGAACCTCACCAGGCAAGAAAATCTTCTCGCTTAGAATTGCTGGTAAGCGATCTATCTCGAAATCTCTTATTCGAAGCCTCGTCAAATCAGTTCTGCCATTGAGCTTGATAGATTTCCTTTTTGTCTACAGGAATCGTAAATATAACCAGAGAATCTCTGATACGTTCTTAGAATTGAGCGTAGCAGTACAAGATTCGAAATATCCCAAACGAAAAATTCTTCTTGATAAGAATGAAAGAGCATTCATAATTGCAGGTCTTGTGTTCTGGATTGTCCCATTTCTAACTTATGTCTTCTACGCCTCGGTGATTCAAACTCCAGTGGATTGGATAACCGCGCCGGATCCTAACGAGCTATTTGATTTTATCCCAAATCTTGATGTTTTTCTAGGTGTTCTCTTAAATAATGGGTATCTAGCATATGTTTACTACGGATTTGGTGGAATCTTTCTTTGTCTGCCAATGCTCATGCAGCTCCTGTTTCAGAGTATTACTATTGGCACTGTTATTTCGGTTATTCTCTTCTCCAGCTGGCAGTTCTTCGTAGTTGGTGTCATGCCACATATGATAATTGAGGTTGCAGGATTCTCATTATGTCTAGCATCAGGATTAGTGATTTGTACTATGATATTGGACATGGTCATGAACTATAAGAGGGGGGTTAGTTTGGAGTCTAATCGTATTTTTCTTGCTGAGAAAATTATTAGAATCATGAAACTTGCTTTCTGGGGATTTGTCTTATTATGCTTCGCCGCTATTTTCGAAGTTCTTGTGACACCGATTCTACTTCGAGTATTTTATTTCCACTAAAATGCTTGTGTAAACATCATTCTTGATGTAACTAATGCAAAACCGAACATAACCTAGATTGACGCAGTTTAGAGTTTTGGATCTTCTTGTGATTACTCATAGTTTGAACTCCCCGTGTTAGTTTCGATCCAGTTAATATTCAACCTGGGATTTTCCAAGAACACACTCAGAGATTTCTTGTGACGCTCTCGTGCTGAATCCTCTGGTGATTTGACCTTTATAGGTACACATTCGTAGGAGTGCAGAAAAGAGTATCCAACGTTACAGCTGTTATAACGAACTTCGCCCGGGCGAACTTTAGTTGTCGAGACAGCACATAAGTGTCCATTCCGAGAAATAGGAAGAGGTGTGAAAGATGCGTAGGATGGCTTTCGTTCCTCTCCTTATATCCGCCCTTCTCTTGTTGTCATTAGTACAACCAGTGACAGCACATAGCCTTCAATGGGGTTTAATGCCTGACAGTCAATTTTGAATCCATTACGAGTCATTCGTTCATGGAGATACAGCTCAAAGTAGGCTCCACGAACTTGTTGATTATCTTCTCTCTTTAGATATGTTTCAATACCTCGACGCCCAACTTCATCCTTGATATTCGTAAGCCATTCTTCGATTTCTTTTCTTACACGAAGAGCATCCTCTGTTTCAGTCCTCCAGATAGTCATTTTCACCCCGTTTTATGAATGGTCTTATTTCACAATGAACTTGAAATCTACCGAAACTTCCATCTAGGAGAGAGAACACTTTTGCCACAAGGTCGCTCTCTGTCATCATAAACTGCAGATCATTCCAATAGGATTCTGTTACATTATTCATAGCGGATTCGATTCTTGCAAAGACCAATTTCTGTTCACTATTCAAATAGAATACCTCATCGTTTCTTTCTTCATTTCTTCTTAGGTCCCTTTCTAATTCCAAATATTAGGATAAGGTGGCGAACACACAGGATTCGTGGTAGGAGGGGGGAGTTTCGTTATGTAATTGAGGGCATGTAACGAAAAACTAGACCTGTGTATTCGCCGTTGTTCCATTTGACCTCCTGCATCAATGATTGTGAGTTGTTTAAGGTATAATATCATCAGTACCTCAACTACAAAAATTTTGCACATCTTTCCAAAATCATTGAAAAATAACCAATTTCAATGTCTCCACCATTTAGTAGTTCTATTAGTATGAAGTTTAAGGCGGCAACGGACAATCTGTGAACTAATCTGACTGGAAGCTTTAGTTTCTGTTCGTCATCATCAAGAAGCCAATGAAATGCAGTTCTCCAACTATGTGTTAGTCTTACGCCCCTTTCTCGGTTATACCAGAATCTTTCCACAATTCCTACTTTTTCCATCTTCTGTAATACTCGTCGTAAGTGCCGATCTCCCAGATTTATTCGTGTTTTTAGAAATGAGAATTTTACTGGCCTCGCTTCAACAAGAAGAATACCCAATACTTCAGTTGAAAATCCTAAATTCAATGTCGTGAATAAATCACTAGTACTTACTTCATCATCCTTATCGGAACCAATTCTTTCATCCAATATGTACCCAGTAAGGTAGTCCAACCGTTGCAACTCTTCAATGGATTCCAAGTCCCCCTTCCAGAAGGCTATAGTTGTGTGATTTCTGAAGTCCAAATGGTTCCGGACAATGCTCAGTAACATCTGAATATCCCTAATAGGTATGAGAATATTGTCATTTCCGGCTTTGATTTGTTCAATTTTTTCTAGACTTCTACACCAATGAAGTATCTTCTTTCCTTTAGGTGTCAATGAAAAGACGCTTGACTCGTGTTTAGTCTTTGAGCGATCAACCAGACCTTCTTTCATAAGATTGTTCAAGTACCGATTGAGAGTACTTTTAGTCACGTCAAAGCATTCACTAAGTTCATCAGTGTTAGTAGAACTCTGTTTCAATTTATGAAGAATCTCTAGTTTCATCTCATTGCTTACTATTGATATCCATTTCTTTATTCGGTCCACTTCAAGACGATCAAGTGCTTCAATTCTTCGAAAAACATTCTCCCTATCCTCTGTTGATTGATGCCCATAGATTTGATCTATATCTTCACTTCGGTAATCTGGAGTATGAATTATGTGTTCCACGAATCTATCAAGAGCTATCCGTGTTGTCTGCGAAACTTTCTCTCTCACTCGTTCAATATCCTCTTTGATATTCCGTTCGAAGTATTCTCTATACCGTCTGTTCGTGAACATTGAGGATTCGATGGAAGTATCAGAGAAACTTCCTACTAGTTTCTCTTCAGGCTCTGGTATTGTTACAAGTGCTGGGAGGCCAACTGCATCATATGCGATTTTCTCATCACGTCCAGTGAGAGGACTAGCAGCTTCAAGCTCTTTGGTATGTTCCACACGGAGGTAAGCACCACCAACTGGTAATTCTATTAATCCAGTTCTCGCCCAAACATAATCCAGACTGAGAGCTTCACGTACAATATTCTGAGCCTCTGCATCGAGTAACTTACAGACAATCCACATGTTGCAGCTTGAGAGAACGTATCTACTAATTTCATGGGGTAACTGATCAACTACCATGAATCCAACGCCAAGTTTCCTACTCTCAACCAACGCACGTTCCAAATAGGTTCTCTGCCCGGATCTGTCTCCACGACGTTTCTCTCTGAGAAAAAGGTGCGCCTCTTCAATAACCACAAGAACATTACGTTTAGGTAGAATTCCATGTTTCTGAGTCCATGCTCTGTAAGCAAAAATTTTTGCAACACAAATCCCGACCACAAACTCGTATACTCGTTCAATACCTATCGCTTTGAGTTGAACACAGAGCAATCCCTCCTCATAATCAACTGGTGAAAATCCATGTCTAACGTTTAGAGCTCTCCCCATCTCTGAATCAAGAACGTTCTCTAATCTATTCATAACACTGACATGACTGCTATCTTCATTCCGCCCCCTTGGAATATACTCAGTCACTTCATGATAGAGTTCTCTAAGTGTGGGAATGACCTTGGACTTCTTGTAGTCCTCATTCAGCTTTTTCACAGATTTCTGAAGAATTGCTATTGAGGGATCCTTGAGACCAAAAGTATGTGCGAAGACCTGTATGAACGTAGGAATCCACTCATTGAATCTCATCTTCGGAGGTGGTTCCAATGGATTCTGATAGAATTCACTTGAATCAATTACAACTCCATTTGGTATGACATTGAGTAATCCTTGATAATCTGTTGAAGGGTCGAAAACGAGTGCTCCATATCCTTGTTCAATTCCAGCTTTAACAAGTGACTTTGCCTTCTCAGTCTTACCAGAACCAATTGAACCAGTCACTAATACTCCCTTTAGCAACTCATCTGGATGAGCTTCGATATATTCCTCAAGATTGACCCTTCGTCCTCTATTCAGAATGACACTTGCTACAAACTCTCTTGTATGCTCAGAGGCTCTTTTATCTCTTGAAGACATGGAAAACTCCATTCTGATATCCTCTGTATACCATTTATTATCGTACAGAGTGGACATTTTTGAACTCTCTTTGGTTCCAACTAGGGTGTAATCCTACTGGGAATCTGATTTGACAGGACACAGTAGCAATTCCTTCTTGTTTCATGTGGCTATCCTACTGAAATGCTAAGCAGAAAGCGGGCATAGTAACGCTATCGGCGCGGAACAAACGGACATCTTCTTGCACAGTCAATGACTGAACATGGTACATAATACCTCTAGAGGCTTCCTACATGATACCCCACACCCCCCCAAAATAACAAAAAAGAGATGATACTATATGAAAAATACCCCACAACCCCACCCCGCCACCATCTCTAATATCAACCAACCACTACAGCACCCAACTCATTCAACCAAGAGAACAAACTGGTTATCCATTGTATCTCTTCAACAATTCGATCTACTTCTGCAAAGACATCCCTATCTTCATGAAAATACCAAATTTCCCGAACAATATCAACGAGTCACGAAATATTTCCACTTCAAATCGTTAATCTCCAAGAACCCTCAGATGTCTATTGCCTCTATTGCGCGGAATCTTATAATCCCTGAAACTACTGTCTTCTATTGGAAGAAGGGTATTGTCCCTACTCTAATGAAGTCGCTCTTGGACAATGAGCGAGTTCTAAGAGAGAAAGAATCCTCTATGACTCTGGAATATAGAAAACACTATGTTCCATACTACAATGTGTATTCGCAATTCAAGAAGTTGTCTACTAAGAGTAGGAATATCAAGAAACTATCCCACATCATCGAAGATATTGCAAAGACATCTTCAGAATCTCTGCATATAGTTGAACTGAAACCATTCAACAAAGGCTATCAAAGCCATATGCAAAAGCTAGTCCGAAGAATTAGTCGATTCCAAAAGCAGATCGAATGTGAGTTCGATAAGCGGTTTGGAGAAAATGCTTCAATTCGTATCGCTGTCCTTGATGACAAGCTGTACATCTGGAATCAGAGGAAGGTGAAGAAACACTTTCTACTTCTTGCTGATGAGCTCTTCTACTTTCACAAGAATACCCGAAAGAGCTTGATCCATAGCACTCAGAAACATCTAGGAGGAATCGGAGCTGTACGTATGAGCAAGATCATCAGTCACATGACAGGATACACTTACTCTAAGCGGGCTCCTGTCGACTCGATCAATGCTGATTTGAAACATGAAAAACGCTACTTATCAGGTAGAACACTACGTTTCATCATTGATGTCTTGAATGATAATTTCGATAATCGTATCAGTCAAGTCAAGGAGCTAGGAAGAGGACATCAAATTCTCAATCCGAAAATCCTTGATGATGCCCTATTTGATGAAGTTATGACTCGTTTGTTTGCTATTGTTGGCTCAGATGGACATATTCAACCTAAGCTTGACCGAATTCAGTACTCCGAATGGAACTCTGATAGAAGAGATCGTGTCTATCAACTATTTCAGATATTTGGCAATGTTTCCATTAAACCTCGAAAATCAAAGGGCAAAGTGGTAGGACTCTACTTTCCTCCAGTGTTTGGTAGAATCCTTCTCAAACTAGGAATGCCATCAGGTGACAAGGTCTTACAAGGACATCATCTACCTCACTTCATATTGTCAGGACCACTAACAATGCAATCCTGCTATCTTGAGGAGCTCTTGCCTGAGGAAGCCTGTCTATCTATTCGCAAAAATGGATTAGCCTATGTAATTCTCGGAAGAAGAGTTGTTCTCAGAGACCCATCTAAATTCAAGAAATATAGAATTCGAAGCAAAGTGAACCAGACTCATCTAAGTATGATTAAGAAAAATGGTCGAAAGGATAGCAAATGCTATGGTAAAGACGAAGTTATCGAGAATAGTATTGTGTTGTCACGCTCCGTTTTGAAAATGTTATCAAAGAAGAAAGATACTTCAATTACTGCAAGTCAGCTCTTTCAAGTTATCAAATCGAATCCTCCGACCCTTCTCGATGATGAACAAAGATTGCTAACCAATACAGGAATTAAAACTAAGATGAGCTGGAAAGAACTAACCCTCTATGAAAGTGGAAGAGTATCCGTCCTATGGGAATTACGTACAAGTAGTCAGAATGATACTGCACTATGGGGTACTATTGCCCCTCCAAATGATGTAGTAAAATTTGAGAAATTTCAGCTCTGGTTAAAGAATCAACCACAGCCGAGTTGATTATCCCGTTAACCCTCTTTCTGCTTGCTCCTCACGTTCCTTTTGCTCGGCGAGTATGCGTTTTATTTTAAATTGTAATTGGGCTTTCAGTTTAATTCGGTCACGATCCAGTCCGAAATAGTCAGCAAAGAGTGGTGTAGTTGTGAGATTCTTTGACCTTCCTTCTGGTGTTGCCTCAACAAATTTCTTCTCGATCAATTCTTTCACATGATCATAACAATGAGTTCCTCTCTGCGTAACAAGTTCTGATTGGATAATAGGCTGTTTCAAAGCAATGAACACAAGTGTCTGGAGTGTTGAGAATGATAGCAATCCACCAGGAATCAATCTTCCCACACTTGGAGTTAATTCTGGCCGTAGTTGCATAGCATAACGGTCTCGTGGAAGTGCAACTACTTCCAAAGCACCTTTTCGTTTGTTGTATGCAAAACTAAGTTCGTCTAGATGTTTCTGTACTGTTGATTGCGATTTTCCTATGATATTTGCCAGTTCTTCAAGGGTTAGCGCTCTACCTGAAACATATAGGGCTGCTTCAAGTGTTATCATATCTTCTTCCATAATGACACCCTAACTTTTTATCACAGGTTCAGCTTTCTCAGCCTCTTTTTCCTCGACCTCTGGGGGTTCAATCATTTTAATCCAAATAACACTTTCATCCATCCACATATCGACGAACGAACGTGCAAATAGGAATAGAATCGAGAAAAAGACACGGACAATCTCCTTTCGGGTATTATTCATTAAAATGTCTATGAATCTTGATGACTCTCCAACGTTCAGAAGTCTTTGAAGATCTGCATATACGTCTGCTATGGTTTCTTCGATATTTGCTTGGTCTACATTCATCGTGAACGTTATTGGATCTGCCTTTGTTCTGCCGAGACGTTTTGTAGGAGTTCTTCTTGTTCTCGGTTCTTTACTCATCATATGGTCCATTGCCACGAGTAATTCTTCAATGGTCACACGACGATTAGTTAGTCTGAAAGGAGGACGAATTAATGGTATCTCAAGATCATCATCGTCATCATCATCCTCTGGTGGTAATATTCCAAGTTGAACTAAATCGCGAGTTTTACGCATGAAAATAACAGAAGCTGAATAAAGAGCATTTCCTGATATTCTGAAATCAATATCTCCCATTCGTTTCATTTCATTTAGGAATCCAACTACAAGTTTTCCTACATCGACATTCCATGGTTCTACTTTGTCTAACTGAAGGACATCGGTAAGCAGTATGTACGGTGGTGTTGCCCAAAAGGGTGAATCGTCATCCATCATGATTCAGCACCCACCTCTTCCAGATCAACTGAAACAATCTTGGATATTCCATCTTGGTTGGATACTCCAACAAGAAGGTCTGCTTTCCTGACTGTGGTGTCTCTTAGGGATACAACTACGAATTGAGATGCCTTTGCCATCTGTGAGATGAGCAGAGCAACATTGTGTGCATTTACATTATCTAGCGCAGCATCAATCTCATCGAAAATGTAGAAGCTAGTAGGATTATACATTTGAATTGCAAAGATCAAAGCTAATCCTGTTATGGTCTTTTCACCACCACTCATCGCATCGAGTGTTACTAATTCCTTACCGCTTGGTTTTGATCTTACAGTGATTCCACCCATTAACGGATGTTCAGGGTTTTCAAGCATTAGAGCGGCTTCTCCGCCTGGTGATAGTTGAGCAAAAACTGTAGCAAAGTTGTCTGCAATCTCGTTGTACACTGATAGAAACTTCTGAGTCTTTTCAGCTTCTAACTCTTCCATGAATGCAAGAATCTCTTTTCGTTCCTCTTCTAACTGAGTCTTTTTGTCAACAATTTCATCATAACGGTCTCGTTCTGCATCATAATCAGTTAATGCCTTCAGATTGACTGGGCCCATGGCTTCCAGTTCTCTCTCAATCTCTTTGATTTTTTCTTCGAACTCCTCTAATTCCCTATACGTGAGTTCACGTTCTTCTTTCTTATCATCAATTGCTTCATCGACATCCGTTAAGGCACCGAGCTCAGCAAGAAATGCAACAATATCAGTTTCAAGACGATTCTGTTCGGTTTGGAGCCTATATACTGCCTTCTCATTTAACATCTGAGCCTCACGAATCTCTTCGAGTCTCATTCTGAAATTACGCAGGTTTTCTCTAAGCTCTAGTTGTCGAACTCTCTTGTCTTTGACAGCTTCATCAATATGTTCTCTCTCTTTCTTGAGTTTGACAAATTCTTTCTCTCGTTCAGAAACTCCTAAATCAAGCCTCTTGACTTCCTCTTCATACCCTGGGATGACTGCATCTAGTGCTTGAATCTTGGACTCGATTTCTACAGCTTTTGGTCCAAGTCGTTCATCAAGTGCAACCTTGAGAGCGGTGAGATCGCTTTGCATCTTCTCTCGTTTCTTCTGATATTGTTCTTGCACCTCTTTGAGGTCCTTGATATCCTGGTTCAATTTTGCTGAATCTGACTTTGTAAGGTCTTCATTAGCTTGGTCACGTTGAGCCATTACACGTTCTCGCTGAACAGTAAGTTCTGCATCTCGTTCCTGAAGATTTGCAATCTGTGCTTCTAGTTCACCTATAGTAATAGTAGCTTTCTCAACTCTCTCCTTCAAAACACTACTTCGATATTCTTGTTCATCAAAGCGCTCTTCATACTTGTCGAGTTCTATTCTGCCACGGTAGTTCTTTTTGGAAAGATCTTGCAGTTCTAGGTCGAGTTCTTTCTTCTTTTCCCTCAAGGTTTCTTGCTTCTCACGGAGCCCGTTCAGTATTGTTTCAAGGCCTTGGAGGCGTTCAGCAATCTCTGGGCTTGTGTCTTTCACTTGAAGTGACAAGCTTACCCCGCTTCTTTGATAATACCCTCCAGTCATTAGACCAGATCGTTCAACGAGGTCTCCTTCAAGAGAAACTGCACGTTGACCTTTGAATCCTAACCGTTTAGCAGAATCAAAGTCTTCAGTGATAATAGTATCAGAGAACACAAATTCGAAGGCAGGTAGCATCTTCTGATCAAAATTCACGAGATTGAGTGCAAAATCTATTACACCTGCATCATTAGGGAGTTTTCCTGGTGATTTGGCCTTAATCTTATCAAGTGGAATGAATGAAGCTCTTCCTACTCTGTCTTGCTTTAAGACATCAACACACGCAGATGCTACACTATCATTCTCCACAACTATATGCGATAATCTGTTGCCTCCTGCAATCTCCATTGCAGTAGCGTAATCTGGATTTATTGTACCTAATTCAGCTACGGTTCCATGTATACCCTCAATTGTCCCAGTATCTCTTAGCTCGAGTACTTTAGCCAAAGCACGTCGTCTTTTCAGGAAAGCATCTTCTGCCTCTTTCAATGCATCTTGGCGAGCTTGTACTTTGATTAGCTCTTCTCGAGTTGCAGAAACAATCTTTGAACTCTCATCAACCTCGGCATCAATAATTTTCAGTTGCTTGGTGACATCTTCAAGTTCGACCTTTCTTTCATCTTCAATCTTCTCAGTCTTCTCAAGTGATTCTTTCTTTTCAGGGATGATTCCTTCCAGATTTGTAATATCTTTGGAGGTTTTCTCCAAATTCTCATTGGAGTCTTGTATTTCCTCGTATAATGATCCCAGTTCCCTGTTGTCCGATTTGATTGCAGACCTAACTTCTGAAACACCTTCATCAAGTGCACGAAGTTGATTATTCAAGTCCTGTAAACGAAGAGTTGTTTCATAGTATGTGTTTTGTTCTTTTTGTGCTCTCTCTTCCATCCGAATAATCTGAGCTGAAGTAGATGATATCTCCTTCTCCAATTTTTGCAAGTCTTCGTTCTTACCTTTCATTAAATTCTCATTCTGAGTTATCTCGTCCTGTGTAAGTCCAAGATCTTCAACAAGTGTAGCACGTTCACTCGTGGACCTATCGTATTCTCCTTGAGCACGTTCTAGGTCTGATTTAACATGATTAACAGCTGCAGAAACAATACCATATTGTTCAGAAACCCTTGCTGAGTCTCCTCCTGTTATCTGGTCAATGTCATGATCTATTGAATCTACTTCGGTTTCTGTTGTAGTACTGTTAGTTTCAACTTCAATGAGTTCCTTTGCGAGACCTTCAGCTTCCTCAGCTCGTTGTGTCAAGGTTTCATTGATTGTATTTATTCTCAACCGACCCTTGATTACACTCCAAGCCAAGATATCGACATTGTACTTCTGAATCTGGTCATTCATTCCTTTATGACGCAGAGCATCTGCACGGTCTCCTTCGAGCTTCTCAAGTTGTCGTCTACGTTCTTGGAGCTGAGTATCTACTTTTCCAAGGTTGGTATTGCTCTCTGTTAGTTTCTTGAGAGCACGATCCTTTTGCTCATCATAGGCAGAGATACCAGCAATTTCTTCGATGAGTTTTCGTCGCTCATTCGGGTTGACTTTGACCATCTGGGCAATTTCACCCTGCAAAACAAGATTGTAGCCATTAGGATCGACACCAATCCCTCCAAGCACATCAATAACAGCTGTACGAGTAACAACCTTGCTATTTATTCGACAGACAGATTTACCTGTATCATCAAGTTGCCTCTCAATGACAACCCGGTCCGCTTCAACCTGCAACCTTCTATCTTTGTTATTAAAATGAAGTTCAACTACTGCAGACTTGGCTTTTGGTGGCATACCCGGTTTAGGTGGAGAATACAGTAAATCCGAGAACACTGTGGCACGAAGAGTCTTGGCACTTAGTTGACCAAGAACAAATAGGATGGCATCAATAACATTGGACTTTCCAGAACCATTAGGACCGACAATGCAGGTGAAGCCTTTGCTGAATTTTATAGTGACGGAGTCTCGGCCAAATGATTTGAAGCCCCTGCATACTAGCTTCTCTATATAGACCAAGTCCCATTCCCTTCCCGGCAATTTCACTCAATTTGGCGTGTCTGTATTTGTATTATTCAGATGTTACAGAGTCCTAAATACCGTTAGTATGACAGGTGTAATACCTGAGCTATATTAGGATATACCTCTATTCATCCTTGAGTCCCATTAAACTTGGGCATAAAATTGTAACTCTGGTGCTGTTTTACTATATCATTTAGCCAAAATTGATAGTAAAGCTCTACGCAGTGCCATCAACAAGAGTCCTTGGCTCTCACGAGCTCCCTCTCCAGCTACTGCTGCCAGTACGATTTTTACATCACCAAGAATTATCACAAAACCATGATCTGAGGCAATGTTTACCTCTTTGAGACCTCCCTTGTCAAGACCAGCTGTCAGCTGAGAAGAGTTGGCTGCTATTTTGACTGCGAGAGATGCAACATCCTCGTGTTTGATACCACCAGTGATAGTGTGTCCAAAGAGTACCTTTCCCTTTGCATCGCAGACGATTACACCTTGTAAGTCTGCATTGTTGGCCATGGTTTCTGTAACTATCTCTTCAATCTTAGTCTTGTCTACCATCTGCGAGTTCTCCTCCAAAGAGGTCTACACTTTCTACTATCGTGTTGAGTGTTGGAGTCTTTAAATCTTATTCCCTAGTCCGCGCCTTTTCTACTACTATGAATTTTTGCGTTCAAAAAGACCCAACAAATCGTCGATTAACTTAAATCCGCTCCCGCAAAGGTGGGCCGAAGAATTTTGGAGGAGAATTATTAGATGCCTATGTTTAGAGCTAGCTCTGAGGCCTTTCCTGCGTCGAAAGATGTCATGAGCGACATTCCGTATGTCTTACGTGTAGAGTTTAGCCATCTTGCACATGAGACCACAAAAATTGTTGGGAAACCAATCGCATGCCACAAGTGTAATGGTTTCCTTCTTAGTGTAGACCAAATTCAAGAAGACCCGAAGGTAGGCAAACACTTTGTCTGTCCTTTCTGCGCTACATTGAATGTTATTGAAGGTGAGATTGTAGTTGCAGGTGATGATACCGATTTCACTCTAGAACAGCCAATAGACGCGACTGAAGCTGGTACTGGAGTTATTTCGACCGGCGGAAAGTCATTCCTAGCATTGATTGATGTATCTGGATCTATGAGTGGTGCTAATCTTGCAGCAGTTAAGAGAAGTCTGAATACATCAATCGAAAGTCTTGCAGCAAATGCTCCTGACACGATGTTTGGCCTCATTGAGTTTGAGAGCAGTGTACTAGCAAGAAATCTGGATACCGGTGAAGCAATTCAACTACCTCAAGACTCCTTTGCTAGTCTTGATAAAATAATGGAGTCCACAAAGAAACTCCTTGATAAAATCAAGTTAGTCAATGTTGGAAAGAATACGGACAAACTAAAGGGTCATGTTCAAGCTCTGCGCGACCAAGGCGGTACAGCTCTAGGTCCTGCAGCTGCAATGGCTTATGTCATCGCAAAACATCGCAATGTAGGAAGAATAGTACTTCTTACTGATGGACTAGCGAATGAGGGAATTGGCGCTCTTGAGGGCTACCAAGTCACTCCTGCAAACCAGTACTATGAAAACCTTGGGAAGATGTTCCTAGAAGTTGGTGCAGCAGTAGATGTTGTTGGTATCTCTTCTGGTGCAGGAATGGAGTTGAAAACACTCGGTTTGCTACCTGAGGCAACTGGTGGTCAAATGTACTTTGTCACACCCAATGAGCTTGATAGAAGCCTTTCAGAACTAGCAGGTGCATCCATATTAGGACGTGATGTTGAAGTTCGTCTTATCACACCACCTGGAATCACCATAAAGGACGCTTCTGGAGTATCACGAGCTGTTGTTGATACGCTCAAGAAGAAGGGTGAGAGCAAGATTGGTGTAGTAGGAGAAGATCACGAACTCTACTTTGAAATAGAACCCAATAAGGAGATTAAAGAATCTGAAGTACCTCTCCAAGTACAGGTTACATACACTGACGAGGCTGGTGCGCGTCGTGTTCGTTCACTCACAACCAAACTAAAGGTTTCAAAGAACGAAGATGAAATCATGGCAACTCTGGACCCAACTGTTGGTGCAACTTTTGTTACACAGAAGGCTGGAGAGGAGTCCTTTGGTGGAGACCGTGAGAAGGGTCGTAAGCGAATTGCTACCTTCAGATCTGCTATGAAGAAGAAGGCTGGCGCAGCTCCGAAAGCTGTGCAAATAATGCTTGAGAAGGCTGATCAAGCTCTGGATGTCGAGGAAAAGGAGATTGAGCGTCAGGAAGAAATGATGGAGATGGCTCCTTCAGCAGCACCCTCAGGTGCAGCAGATGAGGCATTCACTGAAAATCTCGCTCAAATGAAGAGGAGTTCAAAGAGCCTTTTCCGAAAGGACGACGATGAAGAATAATCTACAGATTCACATGTAATGTGGAAAATGCCGTGCTATATTCAGCACGGCTAACCTTTATTTTCTTACGTAACACAACATCGTATATGTCCAAAATGCGCATTTTGGACAGTTGCATGGCAACATATCTCCACAAGTCTAAAATAGTCAACTGCGGGAGTTTGTTGTTAGTGCACAGTAGAAAACAGCGGGGATTCCGTAAGTTGATTACACAAGAAAAACTCCAAGCAATCTTAGCGCGACTTAAATCGCAAGAAGGTGTACGTGGAGTTGTTGTAACCAACATGGAGGGTCTTCCACTAAGTAGTGATCTAGACCCTGAAACAACCGAGAACGTCGCTGCAATCATTACCTCTCTCGTAGGAAAAGCCCTTGATGCAGTAAGGGAACTTCGTGAGGGGTCGCTGTCATTCCTGACTCTGGATACAACAAAGGGTCAGATTAACATCGCACCGGATGTGAGCGAGGGCGTCATATTAGTCGTCCTCAAAAATTAATGATGAAAGGAGTGTACCTGAATGAGTGATCCAAAAGCCTTCGACAAAATACTGACTGAAATCATCAGACAGGATAAAGGAATCAAGAAGGTCATTCTCGTAGACAAAGGTTTGTAATTTCTACAAGCCGTCTAAAACGGGATTGACCATCGCAAACGTTAGCAAGTTAAGCTATTATCCTGTAGATGTAGACAGTATTGGAGCCATTGCTTCTGCAGTCTTTTGTGCAAGTGAAGAACAAGGTAAGAATCTTCAAATCGGAGAACTGGAAATCGTAACCTCGGAATTTTCAGAAGGGAAAATTTTCGCCTCTGCATGCGGAAAAGGTGTACTCTGTGTAGTATCAGAGGCAGAAGTGAATATTGGTCTGATCCGGCTTGTGATGAAGAAGCAAGGCGTACAGCTAGCCGACGAGCTTGACAAATTCTTAGCAGTTGAGCCATTGTCCCCCAAGGACAGTGAGCTTGATGAGGAAGATCTCAAGTCTGCTCTAGCTGAGCTCGAACGTGTATGATCTGAAAGCAAACTACAACCACGTAGATTGCCTAGTCCTATCTGCTCAAGGTGTATCCAAATATAGTTAATATTAGATAGTGTTCCAATTCACAGGTCCAGACTGATGAGATACGAGATTCTTGTCCCACAAAGGCTTTTATGAGACATGATTTCTAAATCAATCAATCTCCCTACAAAGGACCGAAGTTTCGCTATAATGAGGTGTTGACAATTCGCAAAGACGACAAGGGCAGAATTCATTTGAAACTGGTCTTCTACGGACCATCCCTTGGTGGTAAGACGACAGCACTACGATGGCTCTATGGAAAAGTAGAAGGTCTTCAGAAGGGAGAGTTCACAGCAATCGAGGATGAAACCAATCGAACGCTGTTTTTTGATTATGTACCCATGTCCGCAGGTGGGCGAGTTCTTTTTGATGTCTTTACAGTAGCAGGTCAAAAGAGGCACAGACACCAGCGAAAGGTGGTCCTACAGGGTACTGATGGTATCCTCTTTGTAGCTGATTCATCACCAGACCAACGTGATGAGAATACAGAGAGTTTTGAAGAATTGAAATTATTCTTGGGTGATGCTCTTGGGCGTGAAATTCCTATAGTGGTCATGCTTAACAAGAGAGACCTACCCAACAGAATGTCACGTGATGAAATGCTTGATCTCCTTGGTCTTGGTGGCAATGTGCCAATCTATGAAACCATTGCAGTCCAGGGCGTAGGAGTTAAGAGGGCGTTCCAAGCTATAGCACGAGAAGTCATATTGAAAAGAATGTACAAATAATAATCAGGTGAAACAAAATGGGAGTATCCCGCGAAAATACACTCGAAGGTGTTCTGAACGAACTTCAGGGAAGTATCCCTGAGATTGATGCCTGTGCTATAGTAAGTGTTGAAGGGCTCCCAATTGTGTCAGCTCTTCCCACTGATGTTGATGAGGCAAAGGTCGCAGCTATGACTGCTGCAATGTTGACACTTGGTGAAAAGGCAGCAATGGAACTTGGCAAAGGCGAGCTTGAACAGGTGAATATCAAGGGAATCAATGGCTGGTTGCTTGTTGTTCAAGCTGGAATGAATGCCTGTCTTACTGTATCCACAACTGCAAATGCTAAGCTCGGATTAATATTCCTAGATATGAAACGCGCAGCAGAAAAAGTTTCACAAATGATTTAGTACAGCCGTATTCCTAGCACCAACTCTATTAGGGGTACATTCTGAGCAACTCACTGCCGAGGGCGTTATCATTGAATATTACAGGTCCTGTCTATCGATTATACGAATACTTCCTTTATCGTCAGTTAGACAAAGACCATTCTCCCCGTCATGTTGGAATCATTTTAGATGGAAACAGACGCTATGCCAAGAAACAAGGTATGGAAGTTCCATGGTTTGGTCATCACAAAGGTGCAGAGAAGGTCATGGAAGTACTTGAGATTCTTTGGGAAGCTGGAGTCAAAGTATGCACACTCTATGCATTTTCTGTAGAGAATTTTGACAGGAACAAAGATGAAGTCGATGAGATTATGGCCCTTGCCAAGGAGAAGTTCACAGAACTTGTTGGAAACACAGATATTCACAAGTACAAAGTACGAGTTCAAGCCATTGGTCGTGTTGATCTTCTACCTGAGGACGTTCAAATTGCAATAATGGCTGCTGAAGAAGATACTCGAGATTATTCCGACTACATCCTGAATGTAGCTATTGGTTATTCTGGTCGTGCCGAACTCGTGGATGCAGTCAAGGCCATTGGAGAGAAGATAGAAGAGGGTACTATGAAGCCATCTGATGTCACTGAAGATATCATTGAAGGCCATCTCTATACAAATGGAGTACCAGATCCTGACCTCATTATTCGAACATCAGGAGAGGAACGATTATCGGGCTTTCTCCTCTGGCAATCTGCATACTCGGAGCTATACTTTACACAGATTTACTGGCCCGCAGTGAGACGAATTGATATTTGGCGGGCATTACGTTCCTATGCTATGCGTTCAAGACGATATGGAAAGTGATTTCCAAATCCATTATGACACAGTGTTTTATATGCCAAATTTGCTGATTCGACATAAAGGAGCCTATGAGGCATTGGCTAGAACTCCAGTTGATGTCTATCGAGGTCTCGTTAAGACACAGCTCGATGACAAAACAGCGGAACAAATCAATTCAGTCGTATCTAGGTTTACTGATTTTGTATTTGCTGGTGAAAAACTATCTATTCATCTCAATAGATTTCTTCATCTTACAACTCGTTTGATAGCATTGCTAGACTCTGAAACAAGTGTTAATCATGAACATCTAACAATGTCTGTTGACCTTCTTGACTATCTTACTTCTGCTTCGAAGTGGTGGACAGTCACACGACAAGAACCTGGTATTGTTTTGAGACCACCTTCCCGTGAAGCTCGTGGTTTTATCAAATCCATTACTGATCTTCATGTTGGTGGAACAACCCTACAAAGAATATCTGGAGCAACAGACAAACTCTCAAGATTCCTTGAAGAACATGATATTGAATCATCAACTGAGGTTGAGCAGTTCTGCAATAGTATGCTTTCATCTTGGGCTTTACTTAGTGCTTTCGCATGTAAAGGACAAGGTCGAAATGTTGCTACAGAAGCTGATTTCGAAACAGCCTATGATGTCGTACGCATCCTTCTGTTCTACGTTGAGCTTGACGACTTCAAAGCTCTTACCGTAATTCGTCAACTAGGGTCTCACACACTCCTCCCAAAGGCTGCCAGTGTTAGTTTCTCACCAGGATTTGAGAAGAAGCTAAACGCATCAGTTGCTGCGAGCCTTGAGAAAGAATATGGTGAGCATCTTATTCAGATGGCAAAAGCCACCTCGGGTGCAGCTCGCTCTATTCTAACAAATTCATTGAGATTACTTGGTCAACTTCAGGCAGTAAAGCAGGGGATTGATCGTCTAGAAGAGGAGCACTATGATTCCATCATTATTGGTTCATTAGAACTGATAGAGAGTGTGGGCGTATCATCTGACTTCCTTCAAGATGATTCAGCAGTAATATCGATTTTCAAAAGCCTTCAACCTGGAGATGGAGTTGAAGAACGAATTCAACTATTGGTCAGACGACTTGAAGGTCTTATTGTAGATTCTACAGGGAACAAGGACTTTCTCCTGCAATATGCCCGTCTGGTACCACGTCTTATTGCGTTGATTTTGCTTCTTGCTAGTAAGACCAAAGATTCCCCAACTTCTCCTATTGAGGACTCTGATTTAAAGAGAGGTCTGATTCTCCTTTACAAGTTGATCAATGGCTAGCTTCTGAAAACCCATATCTTACAATTGTGAGTGAACTGTAAGAAACTCCTGTGTTTCACCTTTCTCACGACTGCTGTCGCCAGCTTCTGAAAGACCGGAGTCTTTCAAAGTGTCACGAGCTTTGCCCCTCTTCACTGGAACATCGTTCCTCCGATGGGACCCGGCTTCTGTCCGCTGCATCGATTCACACGCACCAGTAGGTGTGATAGCAGGTGGTGTTTCCACAGCATTTACCATGGCAGGGTCTTCACTCCTCACAAACTCCACACGTGAAGTCTGGTCATAGGGGTCGGCCACGGACTCCCCTTTCGAGGCTGGTGTCCTCTGGGAGAGTGTAGACTTCCCTTGAGAAGAACGAGTCTTCCTCCGGGCTTTCAGTATGGCTCTGTCCTTAGCGGTGAGCCACATCCCTAGTCTGTTCATAATGTTCTATGTTCATGTGGGTATATGAACTCATACGAGAATATCTAGCAGGATAGACTTACGAGATGCATCAAGAAGTATCATTTTGAATAGGAACGGATTATTCTCGTATTGGAAATCTTACATTTCATCTACTGATTATTTACGAATTTGTAAAATATCAACTTATTCTGATTCACCAATTAGAATCCGTGCATCAACAACTAGAGTACCCTTTCCTTTCTCATAAACAAAGGTTGGATTGCAATCTAGTTCAGTAATCTCTGGATTTTCTGCAATCATTTTAGATACTGCCAGCATGACACCAATAAGAGATTCTATATCTCTTTCAGGTTCACCACGGATTCCTTCCAGAATCTTGTATGCTTTTAGTTCCTTCAACATCTCTCTAGCATCATTCTCATTGAAGGGTATCAGTCTGAATGATACATCTTTGAGAACTTCTACAAAGATACCACCAAGTCCTGCCATTAATGCATGACCGAACTGTGGATCTTTTGTGACACCAACAATAATCTCTGTACCCATATCTGCGAAATCAGAAATGAAGACTCCGCGACTGAGGTCGACTTCAATTCCTTTCTCTTTTCCGTAGTTCTTTGCATTGTCCATAATTTCAGTGAATGCCTTACGAACTTCATCATCACTCTTAAGATTGATTTTCACTCCTCCGGCGTCTGATTTGTGTAAAACATCCTTGGAGAGTATCTTTAGCACTACAGGATAACCGATAGCCTTGGACTTTTCTACAGCCTCATCAGCAGTTACTGCTGTGTCGTAAGCTGGAATAGGAATCCCATATGCTTTCATTATGTCCTTAGCTTCGTGTTCTAGTACAAACGTTCTTCCCTCTTCGAGGGCAGTTTTGAAGATTTTTTTCGCTTCCTTCATTTCGTTCCAGACCTCTGCTCTATTAGATTTGTAAGAACCCGCCTTTTATGGTTTCTCAGAGATTAGAGTTTTGTTGAACTCATCTCCATATTTGATTTCTCCATATTGGGCCAACCCTTTTGCTGCAAGTGCAGCCTTCTCCCCAGTTGCGTATGTTGGAACACCCATCAATTCCATAATCTCTCCTGCTTTGGTAGTGAAACCACCACCCATTGAAACCACCACAAAGGGGAGACCTGACTGTCGTTGATGGTTTGCAATAACATTGGTGATTTCCATGCTCAAACTGGGTGTCTGCAAGAGCATTCCAACCACAAACATATCATATTCTCCACTCTTGATTGCCTCTTCGAAGACAATATCATATCTAGTGGAATTTGCATCTCCCACAACATCGATTGGATTTCCTATCGCACAATATGCTGGTAGACGTTCTTTGTAAATATTAGCAAGTTCTTTTGATGGGGATGGAATAGCTAACCCTGCAGCTTCAAGAGCATCAGTGGTCATAACACCCAGACCTCCACCATTGGTAACCATTAGAACTCTATCTCCCTTTGCAGCATGCTGCATAGCAAGAGCTTTAGCCGCATCAAACATATGTTCAAAGTTATCCACTCTGATTACACCAGATTGTCTGTACGCCGCATCAGCGACCTTATCTGAACCTGCAAGAGAACCTGTATGGGAACTTGCTGCAGCCTTTGCTTTTTGTCCCCTTCCTGATTTTACAACAAGGACCGGCTTATGAGGAGTCACTTTACTAGCCTGGTCAAAGAAAGTTCGACCTTTGTCCTGATCATATCCTTCTGTGTAATAACATATGACCTGAGTTGAATCATCATCTGCTAGATAGCATAGTAAATCGTCATCATCGACATCACATTTGTTACCAAGACTGATTAGTTTACTAACACCAAGACCCAACTCAGATGTCCAGTCTGAGATTGCAGCAGCAAAAGCTCCTGATTGAGATACTAGAGAGATATTCGCAACATTGCTGGGCTTTGGTCTACCACATCTATATTCAGGTAGGAAGAAGGTGTCGATGTGACTTAGAGTATCTACCACACCTATACAGTTTGGTCCAATTATACGGATTCCATGTTTCTTTGCTATAGCCACAACTTCATCCTCAAGTTCTGAGCCAATAGCTCCTGTTTCTGAAAATCCCCCAGAAATGATGATTGATGCTTTGACTCCTTTGGCTGCTATATCCTCAAACACTCTCGGCGTAATTCTTGCTGGAACTGCGACGATTACTAGGTCTACAGGGTCTTCAATATCTTGGAGAGTTGGAAAACATGGAATTCCAAGGACTTGTTTGTACTTTGGATTTACTGCATAGACTTTCCCAGTATATTGTGGTTTGATAAAATTCTGAACAATTGAAGATCCCACACTATTCTGGCTAGCTGATGCTCCATAGATTGCAACACTCTTAGCGTTGAAAAAGACATCAATTGACTCAGTAGACACGCAGTTCACGATTAATTCACCCTGATATCCTGTGATGACTGAACGGTTTTCGCCCCTAAATAGTACTTGTTCTTTGTCATGTGGTCCTAATGATAATCCTAAAAGCGGAAATCCCCGGGTTAGTGATGAGGTCGAAAAGTGAGCTTTGATATCCTTAAAGATGGGCATCGGATTTTGAAATCATCCAAAGATGATCTTGACAACTGGTTATCCAGAGCTTTCCAATCAAGACTGACCTCGTTCGACAATCAATTGGTGTGCTATAGCCCAACGGCTTACCCCTATGAGATAAAAGATCACAAACAGGTGCGGTCAAGCAACTTTCTTTCTCTCAGTGTGACTGGAACATCCTGTTCATTGAATTGTGAGCACTGTGCTTCACAGCTCCTGAAAGGTATGGAAGCGACCATTACTCCAGAATCCCTGTTTGAACGATGCCTAGAGATCAAGAGTCAGGGAGGAGAAGGTGTTCTGATTAGTGGTGGTTCTGACTCCAGCGGTTATGTTCCTTTGGAACGTTTTGGGAAGGCAATAGGCCGAGTAAAGAATGAATTAGACATGCAAGTTGTGGTCCATACAGGGCTTGTAACCCCTGAGACCGCATATCAACTGGCAAAGGCCGGAATCGATGCTGCAATGCTTGATGTCATTGGCGATGACGATGTTTCATCAAAGGTGTATCACATATCTGATGGTCCGAGAAAGATGCGAAGGTCTCTTGACATTCTTGAAGAGCATAAGATACCCACAGTTCCACACGTTCTCGTGGGTTTGAATTATGGTCAACTTGGAGGAGAAATAGAAGCCCTTCAGATGATTTCAGAAGGTAGTCCTTCTGCAGTGGTAATAATTGCACTCAGTCCTGTACGGAAAACACCCATGGAAAATGCTACCCCACCCTCACCCGAAAACATTGGGAGAATAATGTCAGTAACACGTCTTGGGTTCCCAGACATCCCGATTTTGTTGGGTTGTGCACGACCTATGGGACAACACAAGATAGACACTGACAAGTTTGCAATAAGAAGTGGTGTCAACGGTATTGCAATGATCAGTCAAGAGGGCGTAGATTTTGCTAGAGCACAAGGTCTTGAGCCAAAGTTTGAAGATGTGTGCTGCAGTCTTGCCTATCAAACACTAACGTAATTTCTTCTTCCAAACCAACCTGCAATCTCATAACCAAGATCAAAGAACCAGAGACCTACTGCTGCTGGGAAAAGTAATGGCCAAACTAGTGAAATCAGAATAACTGAAACCTTCATCGTAAATCGATACTCAAAGAATTTGTACGCTTTAGGTGAAATCTCTTGGTCTGCCCATTCAGTACCTCGTTCATCAAGAACAGCAGCAAAGAACATCATAATCACCAATGTTAGCCAATCCAGCCAACTCGTGATGGGTGGGATTCCGATGAGTATCACTACTACAAAAATCAATACAAAACCGACAACAAATTGTAAACGATTGACTTTCCCCGATACAATAACTCCGATGATTATGCTCATCATGAGTGCAAGATCCCATTCTGATACAGTCATTATTAATCCAAAGAGAATACCTGCAAGAGCAAGTGGTACCCATGAAAGGTCTGGTTTATCCAGTTCATCCAGTAGATCATCACCAATCTTCAGGGTTAATCCCGCAAGAAGATATGCTGAGAAATACGCTACCCACTCTAACATTCATATTCACCATCAAGAAACAGATAGGATTGCAATAGTGGCCCCTCAGCTTAACTATGACTCGTCGCTGGATATTTCTACCCTCGGATAGCCAATTACATCACTGGAGCCAGTTTAACTTCTGATGCTTTCCTGATAAAACTTCGTGATTACTCCAAGTCAATATTGGGCTCTACGATATTATCTGGTGAACGACCTGAAACCGTTTTACTTCTCTTTCTTCTACGATAGAGAAATCCACCACTGATAACCACTACAACACTAACTAATCCTCCAACAATTGTAAGAACTAGAGGATCAGTCATCCCATTCCAGAGACGTGCCCCAAGGTCTGTCCCTCGTGTTGTCTTCAGTATCGCACCATCAGCTCCAACTGCCCATCCATAGGTGCTGTTCAGGAAA
>JAEOSL010000047.1 GCA_016840385.1 Candidatus Thorarchaeota archaeon
CGATTGCCTGTACTCAGCTCTCCAGCCTTGTCATCCTTTCTATCCCAGAGGACCATAAAAGTGAGAAGCTCCTCAATCCGCTCATGTATCTCCTCTTCTGGAACATCATAGAGATTGGCGAAATATTTCAAGTTCTCATATGCGGTCATTCCAGGATAGAGTGTATGATTACCTTCTTCAGGAAGTACACCTGTCACTTCACGGACACGAACAGGTTCTGCAATAATATCAAACTCACACACAGTTGCAGTACCATCAATTGGTCGCAACAAAGTACTCAACAGTCGAGTTGTCGTCGACTTGCCCGCGCCATTTGGGCCAAGAAGGCCAAAAATCGAACCAGCAGGGATATCGAGATCCATGTGGTCTACAGCGACCAAGTCTCCAAAATTCTTCGTAAGTCCAGAGATTTTTATTTCATTCAATCGAACCACAGTCCAGAAGTATGGAGTGTAGTAGTGGAATAAAAACCTGATTACTGAGGAAGAGGAAATCGATGACCTAGATAGTCATCATTTTCTCAACAACAGCGGTTTGAGTTTCTTTGATTCCTGGTGCTGTGTGGATATGATGGACAGTTATATCATAGAGCTCTTCAAGGTTCGCAACCTCCAAGAGTACAACTATATCGTAGCCGCCAGTAGTAACTGCAATCTTGGTTGCTTGTGGTATTTTCCTGAGATGTTCTACTACATCATCTGTCTTTCCAATTTCAATTTCCATGAGTACGTAAGCTTGAACAGTATCAGCCATTTTTTTCACACTCTATTTACTATTTGTATTCTTTAACTATAACCAAGGTTTCAATGTGATCGATTCCTGGTATCTCCTGTATTTTACGTAGTACCTTGGTTCTAGTCTTTGCCAAGTTTCTACTCTTGATTGTTAGTATGTAGTCATGAGTTCCCGCAAGTGCCGCTGCTTTCTCTACTCCTCTGATGTCGAATAATGCAGGAAGTATATCACCAATAAGAGGTTTCACCTGAACTAAAACAATTGAACGTACATCAGCAGCTTGGAGGGCAAGGATTCCAATCATCACGAGAATAATACCCAAGATTGTGAGAATCCACATGAAGGGGTCACTTTCAATTACACCAAAGGCACCTGGAAGTATAGCATTTCCAATAAGTGTCACTGGAACTCCTAACACAACCGAAATTGCAGATAGGGAGTTGACTACAGACATAGATCCTTTTCCAAGAGCTCGAGCGTACATCACTAGTGCCAAAAAGATTGTTACAGAAGAACCAACCATTGGCCAGAGAAGTGGGACAAAATTGTCAATCATTACCTGCCAAGAGTCCGCTGGCATCATTGGTAAGATCATCAGACTCATCACAGAGTTCAGTACAAGTAAACTCCACACTCGCATGTTCAGTGAGTCTACTCTGAGTCCAGGTCGTATTTCATATCGTTTCGTTTTCCGCTGATAGTATGTGACAAATGCAGCGGAGATGTTCATCGGTCCAAGAACTATGAGCAGTGAGAAGATATCAAAACCACCTGGTGTAGCTCCGATCAATAGAACTCCAAAGAGTATCGATACAACAGATTGAATCTCAATGATTGTAGGAGTATCCTTCTCAGCTAACAGATCACCCATAAGTAAGTAGACGATGACTAGTTGACCATAGGGAAGAACAGCAGATGCATCTGCAGCACTAGTCAGGACGTAATAGGAGAGAGTGGATATCCCAGCAAAAAAACCAGACACAATTAGATAAAGCATAGGTTTCCTTGGAAGCATTCGTAATCTATCAAAGTCCGGATCTAGGTTGTAGCCAAGTGGTTGTTTTCTACCATTGACCATTCGTCGCAGACTAACTATCGCAACTAGAAGCACAGTAACTAGTAGACTAACCCACTGAGCTAGAAAACCATAGACCAATGGATTGATGTCAATCGTGTTGATTGCTACGACATCGAATACAAACGTGAGAGTTCTCATGACTCCAGTTCCAATAGCTAGTGTGTAGAATATCGATCTACTGGACCTCTGACTTACAGGTCTCTGACTAAGACTACTCATTGAAACTACCTCCCTCGATTGTATTCACATGCACTTCGAACAAACATTTCTATGATTATTCTTCAGTGGTTTCCTCAGGAGTCTCCTCAGGAGTTTCTTCAACAACAGGCTCTTCAGCCTCTACTTCCTTCGGTTCTTCCTCGACCACTTCTTCAACTTCTGGCTCAGGCTCTGGTTCTGCTTTAGGCTTTACTTTAGGCTCTGGTTCAGGTTCAACAGCAGCAGCTGGTTCTGCTTTAGGCTTTACTTTAGGCTCTGGTTCAGGTTCAACAGCAGCAGCTGGTTCTGCTTTAGGCTTTACTTTAGGCTCTGGTTCAGGTTCAACAGCAGCAGCTGGTTTTGACTGTGCGGTTGCTGCTCTTTTCTTGCCTTTCTGTGATCTCTTCTTGTCAGAAGTTACAGTACGCTGTGCCAAAATGAATTCATCAAATGTAAGTCTCTTTCCAGATTGGAGCTTCTCAACAGCAGATTCGACACGCTCACGTTCCTGAGCCTTCTGATGCACTCTGTGCTCTTCGCGCTCAACATCACGTGAATCGACGGTTTGCTTGCGAAGTTTAGTTTGAATCTCATCAATCTGAGTTCTTTGATCCTTAAGACGGGTCTCGCCCTCTTTCACTTTCTTAAGCCACTCAACAAAATTCTTGTGAGCAGTATCAGCAGATTTCTTGTACTCTTCAAGTTGTGGTCTAATTCGGACAACTTCTTGATGATGTATCTGTGATTGTTCGGAGAGGGTCAACACCTTTGCATGAGCTTCAGATGCTTCTTCTTTCAGTTTTCGTGCCAAACGTCTTTGTTCGCTGATTCGATCCTGTTTTTCTTTCTCTTCACCAATCTTAACGAGCTGTGCTTCAATTCGAGCAATCTCTTCGATGATAGAAACTTCTTCATCACGTGTGATTTGCTCAGTCTGTTGACGCCATTCAAGCTCTTCGACCCGGCGCATCATTCTACGCTGGTCATTTGATGGGCTTCCAACAAGATTGCTACGGAGGTCGCGAATCTCATCATAGACGCTCTTTAGTTGGGCGTGGATGGCTCTTCGTCGCTCCTTAGCTTCGTTAATGTCTTTGTTAATGCGGTCCCGTTCTTCACGCTCTGCCTTAACAGACTCAATCAGGGCCTTTACTTCTTTATTATGCTCGTCTCGGATTTGTTTATACTCACGCATCTGATCTCTATCACGGCGGAGTACATCTAGTTCGTTTCGAGCTTGCGTCTTCAACTCACGGAACTTTACCCGTAAGAATTCGACATCTTCTATTGTTTCAGCTGTTTCTGTCAAACTTCTTTGACCTCAGAATTTCGTTTTGCTAGCCCTGCAGAGCAGGACGGATTCCGTTCATCCCCTACGATTTTACTCGTCGGAGGCACGTAAACTAAGTGCTCCCCGCAAGAATCCCGCTTAAAAGGTTTATTATGGGAACAGCATTTTTAGTCGTTTCCAAGCATTTCTGCGCGGTTCCTCATGTTCTTGAGATAACATCTGCGATGCGTTCCGATATATCAAAATCTGTTACTTGTTGCAATCCACTCCATCCAGGCGTTGCATTGGCTTCTAGTACCCACATGTTTCCTTTCTTATCGGGGATTATATCAACACCAACAATTCGTCCTTTGACTGACTCTGCAGCTTTCACTGCTAAATCTGTTACATCAATGTCATTCTTCGCGGGAACTCCACCAGTATGAATATTGTTAGTGATTCCATCACCACCAACACGTTTCATCGTAGAAATGACATCGCCATCTAAGACGAATGCACGTATATCAAACCCAGGACTTTCTACAAATTCTTGAAGAATGAATGCACCTTTACCAAATTGCTGACTGTGGAATTTGAGATAATCATAGATATGGTCTCGGTCAAAATCCCGATGAATGAGTTGTACTCCGATTCCTCCAAACCCAGTTATTGGTTTCAGAACACACGGGAAATTATTTCGAACAAATTCAGCAGCATCTTCTATTGATTCAGTAATCAATGACCGAGGTACTGGTAAATATGCAGAAATCAGCTTCCGCATAGTTTCAGCCTTATTCCGCATGAGAAGAATTGAAGAAACCGAATTGACTACATCAACCCCAAGCTCAGTGAATGCGGAGAGCAAACCAACACGATTGAAGAAAGCCCCAATATCATTTGCACCTAAATCAAGAATGAGCATTACATCGAGTTCAGTCAGATCTTGTCCATCGTAGGTCATCTCATGTTTTTCAGTTGACCCCCAGCGTAAGACCTTCCAGGGAAGAATATGATGTACTTCAACATCAAGATTCTTGAATGCAGTTTCAAGACTTTGAGCCCTACGAGACCATGGGTCTGATGAAAATAGGCCAATCTTTGAGATGCGTTGGACGGTCAATATATCACCTTGAAATTATATTAGGTATCCCTATCATGGACCTTTTAACCTTTTAATCTCTTGATTCGTGATTACTGTTGAATTCTATGAAACTCTTCTCTGAATCCGAATGGGAAACCATTAGCAATCATCTTCAAGGAATGAAAGGCAGTTATCTCATAACTTTCCGTAACAAGCATGGTCCGACCATGCTCAAACAATTATGGACAGAGATGCTAGAAGAGTTTGTTGAAGTCGTTTCATGCTTGAGCTGGTGGTCTAGTGGGGGAAGTATCGGACTGCTAGAATGTGAAATCGATAATGGAATGAACATTTACGGACAGTGGGTACTGGATGATAATCACGAGTTGATTGCAGTTCGAGAAGTTGATGAAGAGGACCTAGTGAATATTCGAGATGGCTTCGATGCAGGGGCGGTTGTATCTTCAGAGATGAGAGCATTTCGAATTGGGGAATCCGGTGGCGAGAAAGAATAGGTTTCCTAATCAACAGTCAATGTTTTTGAAAGATTTCTGGGTAAGTCAGGATTGATACCAAGATCCACAGACAAGAAGTAACTCAAGAGTTGAAGTGGAATCACATCCAAGATTGGATTGATCAACACATCAGACTTAGGTACTACAAGATAGTCATACTTGTGGTCGATGTAAGGTTCGAGTTTTTCCTCATGTTCACCCACGATGATTGTTCGGCCGTATCTTGCTCGAACTTCATTGATGTGATTGATTACCATCCATGAGTCTTCAGGAGTAGTTGCAAAGATAACTGGATAGTCTTTGGTTACAATGCTCAGTGGACCATGCTTGAATTCTGAAGAGTACATTCCTTCACAGTGGTTGTAACAAATTTCTTTGATCTTCAGTGCACCCTCTCTAGCTATCCCATCAGTGAATCCATATCCAAGGCAGTAGAGGTCTTTTACATTGAGCATTGTTCGTGCAAGATTCTTAGTTAGGATACCAGTTCTATCAATGGTTTCCTGAGTAAGTCGTGGAAGATCATTCTTGAGCATATTGATGAATGATCTAGCCTCTGAAGGGTCAATGTGTCCATTTCGTTCTCCTAGCTTAGCAGCGAGATATGCAAAGATGATTGTCTGTGAATAGTATGTCTTTGTAGCAGGTACTGAAACTTCATAGCCACATGCCATTTGAATATGGGAATCAGCTTGAAACATTAAGGTGCTACCAATAACATTCAGAACTCCCAAAGTCTTGCCGTAATTATTCTCTTTGACAAGTTTAAGCACATTCATGATGTCTTTTGTTTCACCACTTTGAGAAACAAGAATACTTAGACTATCTTCATTCATTGTTTGTCCATACATTGGCTCAAACTGTCCGCCAAGTCCGTGGATAATTGGGATTCCAGCTAGTCTATTGAAATAATACGATCCAACAATGCCGGCATTATAGGATGAACCACATGCAACAAGATAATGACGTGAAGCATCCTCAAACATCTTAATCCATTCGTCACTATGTTGACCTTCAAGGACACCCATCACATCTTGAACGACTTTCGGTTGTTCATTGATCTCCTTCAGCATGAAATGAGGGTACCCACCCTTTTCAGCTGCTCGAGCATCAACATTGGAAATCTCGGGTTTCCTATCCAATTGTTTCCCGTCTTCAATCCTGTAAACTTTCACATCATCATGAGTTAGAACTAGCATCTCACCATCTGCAAGATACATAACATTGTTTGTCAGTGGAAGCACCGATGGGAGATCACTGGAAACAATTGTTGCATTCTCTGCTACACCAGCGACAAGTGAGGAACCCATCTTAACTGCGTATATCTCAGGTTCATCCGCTCGTCCAACCGCATATGCAAATGCACCATGTAGGTCCTTGGTTGATTTACGAACAGCCTCAAACATATCTCCAGTTTCTTCATAGTATTTGTCAACTGCATGAACACAAAGTTCGCCATCATTCTCTGATCGTACAGTATGACCGGTTTCAATGTAGTGTTTTTTCAGCTCGACATAATTATGGATATTCCCATTATGTGCACCATAGAAAACTTCCTCACATCCAAAGTGAGGTTGTGCATTGACCTTTGTGGGTGCACCATAAGTTGCCCACCGAAGTTGAGCTATACCACGATCGCCCTTCATCTGAGAGAGACCTAGTAGTTCATTAACTTCATCGACTGTACCAACATCTTTTCTGAGGTCAACTAAACCATTACGAACTGCAGCAACTCCCACTGAGTCATATCCTCTATATGTGAGCTTGCTGCTACACCTGACAAGTAACTCACCAATTTCATCAGAGTTGAGAGTTACAATTCCCGTGATTCCGCACAAAGTATTACCCCAGTTGGCAAAGACAGCGATGGAGTCTAGAGTATCGATAAAAGAGTTGTGTCTGGTCAAGACACGTACTGATAGTTGTTGAAAGATGAAGAGTCGAAGACCTTTTAGGGGCGATTTGAATTGAGTCATAAAGAGAGAGAAAGAGGCCCCGAGAAATGGGTAAACAAAAAAGAATGGCATTGTTGTTACATCCGTTCAGAAGAGAGTTGTATGAAGTTCTTTGTTCAAATCCTGGTACATATCTCCTTGAATTAGTTGACATTCTTGAATCACCACTCGGTACCTTAACCTGGCACCTTCGAATACTTGAACGAGAGGGCCTTGTGAAATCTATCAAATTTGCAGGTAAGAGACTATACTTTCCAAAAATGCTACGCTCACAAGAGGCAGAGATGGCGTATCTCACAATGCGTAGTGATACTGCTCAGAAGGTATTTGCATTTGTTGTAAATAATGCAGGATGCTACCAAGAACAGATGGCGGAGAATTTGGGAGTCCACCATGATACAGTCAGATGGCATGTAAGCCGTATGGAAGAGGTTGGGCTCATCAAGGTTGTTCGAGAAGGTAGGAAGAAACGTCACCATTTAGCCGATCTGGGAGAAGCTCTTCTAAAGGGCAGTCTCAATACGATTACAGAAGCATACATTCTGTTCCTAATGGAAAAACTGGAAGATGGTTGTCTTAATCCACAAATCAAAGAATCGACACCAGAACACGTTACAATACGAATAGACTGTCCTGAACGTGGCAAAGACTGCTTCATCACTATTAATTTGAAAGATTGGGAATTCCAACTTGTTGAGGATGAGGAAGAAGACGAAGCTGGTTGAAGCTAATTCTAAATTGTCGTATCAAGAACTTGTCGAACTCTTTGTGAAATCTCATCAGGATCTGGTCCACGACATACTACAGCAAGTATACGTGTTTCATCGACTCTTGTTATAATTAATTTCAAATTAGTAGTATCTATTGAAATCGTATGTGTTACATCGGAGTATGTCAGACCATTGGCATAGAGAGAGCCAATCATTCCAGATACTTCGATCGCCTCACTGAATCCAACTGAACCAAGTGGGAGACCTTCAACTGTAAGCAAGATTGCTTGAGTGACCTCAGGCACTTGTTTAACAATCTTACCGAGGATGGTCTGTTCTCCAAAATCTCTAGTTGAACCCATGACTAATTCCATTCTTGTAGCCAAAGACTGGAAGGCAGGTACTAGTTGATCAAGATTCAAGCCTGCATCATCAGCTCGAGATAGAACTACAACTAATTGGTAATGAGGCTGAATGATTGTGAGAACTCGTTCAATACTCGTTGTATGAACTACATGAGTCGGAAGAGAGTGTTTCAAGTGTGAAAGAGTAGAAGCTCCACCCCAAACAAGCGCCGCTGAAACCGTTGCAAGAACCTTTGGATCTGCATCGCCCTCTCTTGATACAGCAGCAACAACTACACCTTCTTTTGTACAGAGAACAATCTGTTTGACTGACCGATGTACTTTGAGAGCTTCTTCAAGAAGACTCGCTACTTCACCAAGTGTATCGCCAGCCATTCTAACCACCAGTTTACACAATCACGGTAACTCGACTGTCACCCGCATTTATAACTGATGCTCTTTGTTTCGAGTTGAAAATTAGCCATTTATTGCCTGTCAGACACTGTTATGTCTCGGAGCAACAAGTATATATTTACGCACCTAGGCTTCGGTTGCTAGCGACCATGGAGGCATACATTTGAGCTCAAGGTCAAGTATCTTAGCATCCGTTATAATAGTTGTAGTCGTATTTGCAGGTATAGGTGGATTCATCTTTATGACAAATCCCTATGTTCCTGCTAAAATTTCAGTAGTGGTTTCAGAACCTGGTTTTGGAGATCTTTCCATGGCTGATCAAGTTCTTACAGGTCTAGAGGAACTAGGCGGCGACATTGTAGCTGATATTGAATATTACACAGCTGCTAGTCAAGCTGAAGCACAATCAATTATGGAATCAAATTCAACGTCTGGAGAATATGATCTGATTGTTGTTATTGGTGGCGAACTTGCAGATGAATTGCAAACAGTTGCAGCAAATCACGTCAATCAAAGATTTGCTTTCATTGGTGGAGAAGTAGTTGCAGCTAATGTATTTTCTGCAACTTTTGTTCAACAGGAAGGAGCATACCTTGCAGGAGCTCTAGCAGCTTTATCATGCGTTGGTGATGAAAACAGAACTGGATCCAGCGTAGCTGGAATTGTTGCATCTGTAGAAACGGATCCTGTCGTTATAGCATTGATTGCAGGATTCAAGCAAGGCTTCGAGTACGCAGCTACTGAGTTCGATTTGAATGTGACATTACTTCCTGAGGAATATGTTGGTTCATACAATAATTCAGCTGTTGCTGAATCAATAGCAACCGATATGTTTGATCCTGCGGATGGAAATGCAACAGTAATTTTCGCACCAGTCCGTGCTAGTTTAGCGGGAATCAGAGAAGCAATGCTATTCGCAAACATGACATACCATGCTAACTTTGTTAACACAACCAGAGCGCCATTGGTTATTGCAGCAGAAGGTGACCAAGACTACTATGGCTTGCCTAATATTAACACCAGAAGTGGTAACTCTTGGATTATCACAAGTGTTGTTCCTAGATCAGACCTTGCAGTGTATGATGTGGTTAATGCTACACTATGGGGTCAGTTTGTAGGTGCAGCTCTCGTATACGACCTTGAGAGTGCTGGTATAGATGATACTATTGCTGGAGTTATGTTAACACGTTCAGATTTTCTCAACTATGATTGGATTCCAGAAGAGTTCTTTGATATTGTCGACGATATTAGACTATACATTATCAACGGAACAATTGTGGTATCAGATACATACCCATAGTCCATGGTGAGTTTAGGGAGGCATATTACCTCCCAACACCATCTTTTCTTTTTCTTAATTCTGGGAGATAATTTCTATGGCCGAAGTAGACAAGATAATCGATTTATTGCGACATAGTGAGTCGCTCAAGAATATTGACCGTTCAGGATGGGTACTGTCAGGAGCTGATTCAGAAAGAATAGAATCCGTTGCCGAGCACAGTTATGGTTCCATCATATCATCCATCATCATTGCTCAGAGTTTGAAATCCACAAATACAGCAATTAACATTGAGAAAGTAGTTATCATGGCAACACTCCATGATCTCCCCGAATCGATTACAGGGGATATTGCCAGAACTAATGAATTTCTAGCAAATCAAGAAAGTGTGAGAGCAAAAGAGCTTGCTGAAAAGAATGCTATTGAAAGTATATTCGAACCATTAGGGGCACACTTTGAAGAATTGTTATACATCTGGAAGGAATTCAATCTTGGAGAATCATTAGAAGCACGAGTAGTGAAGGGAGCTGACATTATTGATATGTTACTACACGCAAGGAGTTTGGAAAAATCAGGTACATCACCACAAATACTTCATCAATTCTTCAAATCAAGTATGTCCTTAGTCGATTCTGTAGATATTGAAATTGTTTCAGAGATTTACAATACGTTGTGTAAGGAACATGAACAAGAGGCAAATAAACGAAATATCGTTCTCAGATGAAGATGAGAATATCACAAGTATTCTAGGTCACGATGAAGTCCAGCTGCTTCGATTCGAGCTACACGTATTGGTTCTGGTATCTTACCATCTAGAGTGAATTGATCAACTAATTGCTTCGCCCTTGTTTTACTTAGCCCTGAAACTGAGAGATATACTTCATGGCCAGTTTTGAGAGTTACCTCCATACGCGTACCAGCTCGCTCCAGAATTTTCAACCGCTGGTCCCAGTCATCGGGAAAATACTCCTTCAAATATTTTTCAATTCCCTCTGACGGATTGTATGTAACACTTACGACGGGTATACCAGTTGCACTATGTAATTCAACAATATCGATAATATTGAACCAAGAGATTACACTTCCGCCTAGCATCAACGCTCTTACATCAGGTCGATCCAACCGTTGAAACAAAGAAATCAATGACTGTGTGGAATCAGTACCACCAACAGTGGGACGACAGATACTGAATCCATCAATGCGAAAATCACCTCGCATGACAACACCTGCAACAACGCTCTTCTTATCTTCCCGGTTGAAGCTCTCACCAATACCAAGTACTCTAACACCGGATTTCCATGGAGGACTGATAATTGGAGGTTCGGGCACCTCAAATGTTGGGATTTTATGTTTTTCATTCATTCAGTGTTCCTCAGCATATCTTTTCCTTAAATCTATTTCAATAATAGCCATGAAAGATTTAATAATGCGCATTTCTTGTTGGTTAGTAGTCAATAGAATGAGGTCAAGTGGACATTATGTTCGATCCTGGCTTTGAAGAGCTGCAAGGGAAGCTGCAAGTAATTATGGAGGAATCCACCGCGCTTGCTGCTGGTATTCGAGCATGGATGCTATTATCCAAAGAGGGACTTCCAATTGCATCAGCAGTACCACAGGGTCTGGAGGAAGCAGAGATTGCCGCGATGGCGGCTTCGATTCTGGGCGTAGCAGATCTAGCAGCAGAAAGGTTGAACCAAGGAACACTTGAAGAAATTCTAATGACAAATGAAAAAGGTCTAGTCATCATGCGAAGTGCAGGTGAAAAGGCAATTCTTGTTATAGCATCAAGTAAGAGCATAAAAACGGGATTACTTGTCTATGCGGCAGCTACTGCAGCCGAGAAAATTGCTCCACTGCTCTAGGTATTCAGTATGTGCAGGAGCCAGTATAGTGCTTGAAGAACTAGTCTCCAATTCTGTTTTGACTGGTACATACCCTCTAATGCCCAATTATCCAGAAAGAAATTGCTACCTGTAGCTAACAGTCTCCCACCGCAGGAATTCTCCAATCCTGCGAGGACAGTTCGGTTCTCTTGATAGATCGTATCATGTTCATCTATCAGGAATATCTGAGACCATGCTAACTCGAAAGTATTGCCTGAAATATTCAAAGAACATCCATAATAATCAAACGAATCCAGGAATCTTGTGACAGGATGATCATGCATGTCCTTAATCAGAGCTGTTGAGGTTTGGCCCTGAATGACAATAGTAATTGGTGGAACAATATCATAATTTAGAGTGATATTGAATGCTGAGAATAATGCATTGGCACTGCTCACATCTAGACTTTCATTCGTTAGACCAACGAGGAAGATACTCCCTCCTTGTTTCCAATACTCGACGTACGCATTGATTTCAAGTTGTGAGTATTGGTAACTTGAACTCTTGGTAACTGAATTATTTGCAAAAACATAGGACCACGCGCAAGGATCCAATACAAGTACTGCATCGTATTGACTAAGTAAATCAAGTGTGATTTGAGTACCAAGAACAAATTCGTCAACAGAGCTACCGAGGTTGTTGATTCGGAATGTTAGTCCTCGGAATTGACCGAATCTTGAATCAATGAACCAGGGAGCATGACTGGTATCAATCGCGATTTCTTTGTAGGGAACTTTGGCATTAAAATTGAAAGACGTTCTCATATTCAGATAGTTAGTTGCGCTAAATGTCACCCATGCATCGACCTTATCGACATCATCTGAAGCAACCACATTGATCTCCAATACAACCTGTCCAGTCTGATTGACAGTCACCTCGGACGGACCCTCTATCCAGTGAGCATGCGGTCCTCGATATGCAAGATCGAATGTAACATTGCTACTTGAAAAGATGGAGATAGGCACAGATACAGAATGGTTCACAAACCAATATTCAAAGGAGAACGGCCCATCTGTCGGATTCAATGTTGAGATAAGAGGAAGGCCATCGACCTTTTGTGCGTTATCAATGTAAGTTATAGCCGAGTGGATATTAATGAATCCAGCCCCAACTTCCCACTCTTCGTAGGGCAATTGGATAGCACTTATCATCAATGAAGCTTTAATCATTCCTGGAGTCCAGCTCAGTCCATTTTCAAAACAATGGGCAATTATTCTGACTGCCGCGGCGCAAACGAAAGGTGCTGCAAAACTTGTTCCAAAAACAGTTCCGCCATTTTCCTTGTAGTAGCCCCATGCAGAAATATCAGGTTTCATAACACGATTTCTTAGTGGTCCTCTTCCAGAGAATCCGTAAGGAACCAGTAGATCATCAACACCTGCAACAGCTATTACTTCATCATACACACCAGGTGAATCAATGCTACTCCCTGCAATTCCATCATCACCATCATTACCTGCAGCTGCAACAACACAGACTCCAAGGGAAACTGCCCACTTAACGGTATCACCAACAACATCGTTATCGAAATGACCCATGCCTAGGCTAATGTTGATGACACTGCAATTTTCTTCTAAGACAGCCCATCTTATAGCTTCAGCAACACCCACCATGGTAGCCGTATCAGCATCAGAAACTACTTTTGCGTTGATGATTCCAACATCAGGAGATTCCTCTGCAATTATCTTTGCAATGAATGTACCATGCAAATTACCATTGGGCGTACTATCATGTGTGGTAATATCAGTTCGAAGATATCCATATGACGTATTTATGAAACTCCGTTCAGCAATCACTCTTGATTGAAGTTCAGAATCGATATTTATCCCAGAATCAATGATAGCAACTCGTACGTCTAAATCTGGTTCGGGATAGATGGTAGGGATTGATTGGAGAAGACCGAGTGATGAAATCACAATGATAGATAGCACTAGTATTGTGGTTCCTCTGCGCCGTGAAGGGTCCCCGTCAACCATTATAGCATCGTCCCGAACAGATTGGATTGCTCTCAGAAATTAGACTAATAAGTACTCATAAAGTCTACGCGGAAGACGCAACCTATTAGCTCGTGGAACCAAATGCTTAATTTGTCCGGAAATCACGAGTTGTAGAGGTCGAATAGATGGTCATTGATGAGCCGGATGCCTATGAAATTGAGGATATGGATGAACCTGGAATAGGCATCTTCGAACCTGGCTCTCACTTTGAGCAAGATATGGACTGGAGCAAATTATCCAAAGTTCTATTGTATGTCTTCTTAGGGTGGGGAGCGATGTTTGCTCTAACCGTGGTCATCATGATCCCACTCATGGGAGTTGTTGGTCTCTGGGGAATCCTGACCAATCCATGGGCACTTCTTATTCTCACACTTGCAGAATTTGGGTTTATCATTCCAATCTACATTTATGTCAAGAAACATGGGTTGACCCTTAGATCAATTGGTCTCAAAAATTTGACCTCAGTGACTGATATTGGACTTGGATTAGTTGTGGGAATTATTATGCTTGTATCAAATCTAATAATTTCTTATTTCATGTCACTGTTTCTACCAGACCTTGGAGGTGACGAGCTATTCTTTATTCCACCAGAAGGTCAAACGGCTCAACTCATCTGGGTTTCCCTGTGGACCATTGCTATGTTTGCAATAGTTGGATTCAGCGAAGAGATTGCCTTTAGGGGATTCTTGCAACGTCGGATGGAAATGTACTACAGAAACAAAGGTACACGAAATTACAAACTATATGCTTTGGTCATTTCTAGCTTCATATTCTCAGCGATTCATATGGACCTGCTAGGACTTGGCACACGATTCTTGCTTGGAATGCTTTTGGGTTACTTGGCTCAGAGAAGAAAATATTCTATCATTGGTCCCACTGTCGCTCACGGAGTGAACAATTCTGCTGTCGTGATTCTCGCGCTACTTTTGGGCTGAAAATCCTGTGATTCCTGCAAAACGGGCACTTGAGTAATCAAAATAAGCAATATGAGAGCCTATTTTCTACTATAACCTGCTAGAAAATGATATTTAGAAGCTTAAGGATTCTAAATCGTTCTAATACACGAAAGAGAGGCTTCAGTTCCCAGGAAGGTGTTAAGGAAGGGGTAAAGTAGATTCTATGAGTATACTTTCTTGGAGATACGGTAAGGAATGGCTTCAGTATCAACAACACTCGAAACAATCACCACTGCAAGTGCAGTGTCAGACGTGATGAATCTCCTAGTGGAGAAATTAGATAATACTCGGAGAGAGAAATTGTCACACTGGATCAAGCTCATTGAGGAACATGCGGAAAGTGTTGTGCGAAATCTTACACCTGCTCAGTTGAAGAGAAGAAAAATGGAGGTTGTTGCGGCTGCGGCAGTGTATGATGCGTTCCTGGAATTTGAAAGTAGAACTACTGTGAAGTTGCGACTTCCCCTCATGCATGAAGCTCTGGGTCGAAGCAAGTGTACTATCAACACAACTTGGAACAAGCTATTTGACAATCGAGGTGCACTGAGAGGAGACCAACTCGATGTTGTGTACATCAGTAAGAATGGGTTTCTAACAGACGCAATATCAAATGTCATTCAAGCATTAACCAAGGCAGTAGATAAATTGACTCCAGAAATTAGCAAGTGGCTAGATGATATCAAAACAGAAGCCATAGAACTTTCCCAATCAGTACCACAAGATATTGTGAACAACTATGATACACTCACTGGGGCAGTGACTATTATCTATGCGGCAATACAACATCATCATGGGAAGATGCAAGTGAAGATAGCACAGAGAGACCTGTCACTGTTATCTGCCACTAGTCCAGCATTGATCAGTAAGTGCTGGATAGATCTTTTTGAGAATCATGCATAGCTCAGGTTTACAAACCTCCATAAGCCTTGGTTCTTACTGTGCTATTACTATCGGAGGAATTCGGTTGGTTGTCAAAGTCATTGAACTAATAGGAGCTTCACCAGATAGCTGGGAAGCAGCAGCACGGAATGCTATTGATGTTGCATCAAAGAGTGTTCGCGGAATTACTGGCATCGATGTTATCCATTTCACTGCTAAGGTGGAAAATGGAAAGATCGTCAAGTACAAAGCAAATCTGAAAATTGCTTTCAAGTACGAAGTATAACAGTTTCAAAAATCCTCGTGCGCATATTACATGTGGGCACGGGGAATCATCTTATTTTACGCAAGCGTTGTCTTCTTGACAAATATCAACCAAGATATGATAATGAAGGCTAATGACATAATGAGCATCAGATACATATCACCAAGAAACTCAATTGCTGCGATGTTTTTGAAAGCGATGTCCACCATCATCACACGACCCATACTAACCGGGAAAATATCATCTATGATCCCAACGTCTAGGAAGCCAGTACCAATGATTGTGGAGCCAAACATCAGGAAGAGAAACGATTGATTGGCTTGAAGTCGAGTTTGTACAAGAGTTGATATCAAAACACCCAAACTTGCACCTGAGAGAGATAATAGACCAAGAATGATGTTCAGGTTAAGAAATTGATGCCAAAGATCGATATTGAAAAGAGTCATCCATAAAACCAGCAGGAACTGAGCTTGAAGCATTCCAATCATAAAGTACCCTAGAACCTTTGCTAAGATAGCTTCCATTTTGGTGGCAGGAGTAAGGAGCATCCGGTTCAATGGGATATCACCAACGATTGCCTGAGCGGCTGTTGCTGATACTGCAATGAAAATTGCAAACACAATCATGAATATTCCGAAGGTGGCACTAAGTGAACTTGCACCCTCTGGTTGAAATTCGGGGTAATTCCGCGAAGATATCTCACCTTGAATCCAACCATGATCATATCGAAAATCCTGAACGACTCTACTAAATCGTCCCGAAACCTCAGATAGACTATCAAAGTCAGTACTGCTAATATGAAGGTTAACAAAGGCAGGAACATCGTTTGTTATATTCCCTTCAAATCCATATGCAAGGACAGCATAGGCATCTACATTGTCAAAATAGAGTGCTTCAAGAGCTAGTTGTTCAGTATCGTATAAAATCACGATGAACTGTGGACTATTTTGAAGATACCATGTGAAATTTGCGGAAAGGTCTTCGCCAGGAAAAGTATCGGTTGTATCAATGTCAACAATTCCCAATGTCAATGCATCAGCATCCTTTGTAGGATCGATATTTGACATACCAATCGTACTACCCTGATTGATAGCAAAGTACATCGTACCCATGATCATTGTTGGGAGTACAAAAATTAGAAGAAGCGCGAACTTGTCATTGGATATCAACTTGATTTCCTTAAGGAACATAGAATAGATACGCCAAAGTTTGCTATTGCGTTTCTTCCCGACACTAGACATTCTTCGTCACCTAAGAATTCAGTCTGATATTTTACTGAGGTCCTTTTATGGGTTTGCTGAGGAGCCTCCTATCAAATAATTGGGGAATATCTTAGATAGAAAAAAGAGAGAACAGAATACAGCTCCATAGATACGAAGTTGTAGCCAAGGAGCTGTTGCTATTACTCTTCATCCTTTTTGTAAGGATTCTTTGTCTTGAACGGATTTTTAGGTCCGTGTATTTTGATACTGAAAGTTTTCTTTAATTTCTCAGTAGTTGATTCTTTTTCATCTGTCAAATCCATAGCCTCTCTAACCACATTGTTGAAAGCAGTTGTATTTGTGTTTCTCATTGAAGGCTATTAATCTATCAGTTTTCTTATCGAAAAGATTTGGCAAACGCGGTAGCGTCATGGTTAAAACATCTATTGATTGATTGCGAACCGAGGTTAGAAATTGACCAAACCTACAAGCCAAATCAATGATGAAACAATGAGAGCCCTTGCTCTCTTCGCCGCAGGAATACTTCTCAATATAGGACTATTTTTTGTTCTTGCATTATTCGCTCCTTTGGTTGTTGGCATTGCATGTGGGTATATTCTAGGTCACAAAAGAAACGGGATACTCACAGGATTTCTGAGTGCAGTATTTTCCTATTCATTGATGTTTATTGTCGCAGCTTTTGGAACTAACTTTCTTGATTTGGTTGGAGCTGTTCTTATCATGAGTATCATTGGAGGAGCTGGAGGATTCATTGGAGCATATTTGCAAAAGAAGATGATTGAATCATCTTCCTAAGTATCTACAATGATTTGACCTGGTGAGTAATTAGCGTTCGGTCCAACTGTTGTTGGTCTCAAGGGATTACCAAATAGTACCCATTCACAAACGGACACAGCATTGTCATTCGTTAGTGTATTTGTAGTTCCATTCCGAATATTCTCAAGTTCAGCCATCACATCTCTGTCAAGATTACGTGTGATTTCTCGATCTACAGTCACCTTAACCTGTCCAATCAGTTCGTGTGTGTCCAACAAATCAAGGAATCCATATTTCCAGCCATCACAATATGGACATTGTTTCCAATCATCGAAGGGTTCGACATTGTTCAATGTGTCCAAAGTGGAACCGATATAGATTGAACCCTGGTCTAGGAAAGCACGGAGAAGTGGACCTTCTTGAGCTGTACTGCATGCCTCTGAATAGACCACGGGATAGCCCTCAAATCTGATTGTCGATGTCTGTTCAGAAGTCAGTATGACAGAGTTGTGTGTAGCCCACCTATCGGGTGTACCATGAATTCTAGAGGTGAATACTCCGTCAGAGAATTGAAGAATGAATTCACAAACTGACATCAGCTTTTGTTCGTCTTCAGTATACTTACCAAGAACCTCAACATCAAAGCCCAAAGCAGCAAGTCCCTCAACGTGACGACTTGAGCGGCCGGGTTGACTATCAAAGACAATCGCGATGTCACTATCAATTACTTTGGGATCCATGTGATAGAGCACAGTTTCGGGAGACCCATAGATTCGTCCAATTGGAAAATCTGGAATGGAGTCCCCATCAAGATCTTGGATAAACCAGTCAGTAAATGCATATGCACCTTTGTAGGAAATCTGGGTAGCAGGTAATTCTTTGTTACTTCCAATTAGGAGAACACCAAGGTGATTATCTTTGTCATAATTGTCACGGATAGTCTTCTGGGTCAGTACCCAAGATCTACCTTTCTCCTCGATAAAATCGCAGTTCAGCTCCCTTGCCTTCTGCTTGTATTTTGTGAGATTATCTTCTCCAACTTTACCACACACAATCAACATCTTTGAAAGAAGATCACGAGGCATCTGACCAACATCAAAAGTAAGGTCCTCTTCGGAACGTTCCTTTCGGAATAATTTCCTCTTAATTTCATTGATTGTCCCAGAACCGGATTTCCTAATGATGTTCATGACAGCAGAAATTCAGACAAAACTGATAATGATACTTCCTACTACGAACCATCTCAGGTTTTTGATAAGTAAATCAATAGCGAGTGATTATCCCCTCACTCCTGATGTTCCGGATATCTTGTCTTTAATATCATCATCTCCTATGATATCATCGACTATCTCAAATATTGTATCAATTATTGAGGGTTCATATGTTTCCTCAGTTATCAGATAGGCGATTGATTTGTCGAGATCTTTTATTTTCCGATCTGCTTCATTAAATGCCTTCAGAGCTTCTCCATACCCCTCACTAGTCGGATTTATCGCCTTAGGAGCGTGTTTATTGAAAATCCCTTGTTGTCTGCTCTTCTCTTTTTTCAATACTTTTAGAACTTCTTGCTTTGATTCCGCATCCATTGAAAGTCACTTACTTCATATTTGGTTGAACCCTCTTTAACTCTACTGGAAATCTAAAGATGAAATTGAACCAGTTATACAACATTACGTACAGCAGAGTTTAAGATAGGGAGTAGATTCAGCATGTCGAGAGAGGTTGTCTAAATTTGCACAAAGATATCAAAATTATCGCTTTCGACCTTGACGGAGTCCTTTATGATGGACCAAGCGCCGCATTTCATCTAGCTCAACAAGTAGGACTCGGAAAAAAATACCAAGAACTCTTCGCGAGAATGGCAACAGAAAATTTGTCTTTTGATGATTCACTCAGATTAGGCGCAAAGATTTGGGAAGGTATAGCTTTTGGGGGAGAATATAGAGAACTCGTCATGAAATTACCACTCATGAAAGGAGCAGAAGAAACAATTGAAACACTCAAATCGTCAGGCTATCATATTGGGTGTATCTCAAGTGGAGTTAGTCAGTTCTTCATGGAACCACTTATGGAAAGATTGAATCTTGATTTTGCTTTTTCAAATATCCTTGGTATATCAGACGGAACACATTCAGGTGAGATCGAGTACGCAATGGGTGGACCTCAGAAAGCTGAAACAGCACTGAGAGTTTTGAAAGGAAAAGAACTCAGCACTAAGAATTTGGCAAGTGTGGGAGATGGTGAAAATGACATTCACCTCTTTGGAGTTTCAGGATTCTCAATCGCATTCAATCCAGTAAGTGAAGCAGTGAGTGGAGCAGCATCAGTCACAATCCACTCAAAGAATCTCGAATTGATTTTAGAATACTTCATCTGAAACTAGGCAAGTATCTTTCTGAAAGCATCCTTGATGGCTTCCTTCTCATCTCCTGTAAGACTTGGATGAACAGGAATGTCGAAGTGTCTTGCACCAATATCTTCAGCATGCAATAGTGAAACCTTCGAGTAATCAGGATAGTCAACGTATTTTGCCCAACGCCATTTCTGAATGTTGAGATATGTGTCTTGCTTGTGACAGGGTAAGGCATACACTGCTCGTGAGCCCACACCTTCATCTCGAAGTGCAGATACCATCTCGTCACGATTCATTTTCGCAGAATTGATGGTTGGGGCATAGAGATGATATCCAGATTGGAATCCTTCATCTTCCGACTGAGTGCTAATTTCATCAAACTCGGAGAAGAACTTGTTGTATTCTTGAGCATTCTTTCTGCGCTCCTTGATGACAAAATCAAAACGTTTCATCTGCTCTACACCTATAGCAGCGACGATATCCATCATTCGATTGTTGTAGCCAATCTGATAGTGACTATAACCACCCTGTTTTCCACGACCATGATTCTTGATCATGAGCATTTTGTCATAGAGCTCTTCATCATTTGTTGTGACCATTCCACCCTCACCGGTGAGAATGTTCTTAGTGGCATAGAACGAGAAGGTGGCACAATGTCCGAGGCTACCAATCATTTTATCGTTTATCGAACCACCGTGAGCTTGGCAAGCATCCTCAATTACTTGGAGGTCCTGCTTCTCTGCAATTTCCATTATTCGAGGCATATCAGCGGGCATTCCAAAGATATGTACAGGCATGATAGCCTTAGTCTTCTTTGTAATAGCAGCCTCAATTAATTCAGGATCTATATTGTAAGTGTCGGGTTTGATGTCCACGAAAATTGGAACACCACCAACCATCGCAATGGAATTTGCGGATGCAATGAATGTGAATGGTGATGTAATTACTTCATCGCCAGGTTGAATTCCCATCGCTTCAAGAGCAGTACTAAGAGCTGTAGTTCCATTGGAAGTTACTGTTGCGAACTTTGTTCCAATGAACTCTGAGAATAATCTTTCAAATTCACGAGAGACCTTTCCTTCTGCAAGCATACCTGATTCTAAAACTCGCTTGACAGCTTCAATCTCTTCATCTTTGATAATTGGCTTAGTGAATGGAATCATCAGGGTTCACTGGCCTGAACATTTCTAAACAGGTTAAAACAGTTTGGCATGTATGACAGTTGTACTGCAATGTTCTTACTCATCGTCTTCAGCATCTTCAGCATCAATCTGAGCTTTCATTGCTGATAGACTTGAAGAGCGTCTTCGATTCTCAATCAATCCTACGATTCCAACGGAACCAGCCATGATTGCCAATGCTACAAGCATGAAGAAGAGGTCTCCAATTAAGAAGATTATAGCAAGGCCAAATCCACTACCGAATCCTGTAACTGTACGAATATGATTGGTAGTCTTTCTAGATGTAAGCCTTTGACTCATCCAATCAGCAACTGTTGTGAATCCTAGAATCACAGAAAATAGGAACCAGAACCACGATGGGCTCAAATCTACTTGGAGGAGTGCGAGGAATAAAATCCCAAGACCCAAACCGCCGTAGATACCGGTACATCTACTACAGAAATAGAGTGACCGCCCTCTAAATGAAACACGAAGACAATGCCCATAAAGAGAAGGAGGGTGATGAGAGAGAAGCATATGCAACCCTTCTTTGACATCATCTGCTCGATTCCACTCAAGAGCTTCAAGATCGAGCTCATCTTCGTGCATGGTGCGTTGCTGCTTTTCTGTCACGATGACCACTTAGTTCAGAAACGTTTTCATGTCTTAAAACGTATTGCTTGTGGTTCGAGAAATTAGAGTAGACCTTTTGTTAAACACCAGTAGTAATTTCTTAAGTTGTAATTATAACAATGATATATAGATTATGAAGCACGAGAGTAGGTTAATAATTGAAATCGTGAATAACCTCATTCTATTACGTTATTTGTAGAAATTGATCCTGTCCGACAAATTTAACCATTCTAGGCAGGAAGAGTAGCATTAAAATGTAGGTTCTTAGGATACTAAACTTGATTTAATATTCGGCCAATTGGAAGGAATGAATAAAGATGGAAAAGCTGCTACTTGTCGATATGGACAAATGCACTGGTTGTAAGCAGTGTTCCTTAGCTTGTTCTCTCATCAAAGACGACCTATTCGATCTAGCCAGAGGAAGAATTAAGGTTCTGAAGAAAGAGGATATTGCATTAGGAATAGAGCTATTATGCGAACAGTGTGATGCTCATCCTTGTATTGAAGCCTGCCCAGATGAGGCGCTATCAAGAGATGAGTCAACAGGTATCATTACGGTTGATGCAGAAACATGTACTGAGTGTGGATCATGCGTTGAAGCCTGCCCATACCACGGCATTAGATTGCACCCTGAAACAAATATCCCCATAATTTGTGATCTCTGTGGAGGAGATCCCTATTGTGCTAAACACTGTGTTCCAGGAGCAATAACTTGGGAAGACAAAACTGATGATCTTGTAAAAGAGAAAAAGAAACTACGTTCTGCTCGAATGGCGATGTATCGCATTCACAAGAAGGAGGGTGAAAATTGATGTATGGTCACCAAGGAAAGATATTGCATGTTGAATTAGGAAAGAACAAGATTTGGACAGAAGATATTCCAGAAGAATGGCGTAAATTGTATATTGGATCCAGAGGAATAAACGCAAAGCTCCTTTGGGACTATTGTAAGGACCCTGAAATCACTTGGGATGACCCAAGGAATATTGTGGTTTTTGCACCCGGTGCTGTAACCGGAACGACAGCTCCAGCATCTGGTAGAACGTCAGTTACAACAGTTGGTTGTACAACAGGACTCTATCTTAAGAGCAACACTGGCGGACATTGGGGAGCTGAACTGAAGTTTGCGGGATATGACCATCTGGTGGTTCATGGAGAATCAGACAAGCCTGTGTATATTCATATTGAAGATGATAAAGTTGAGATTAAAGATGCAAAGGAACTCTGGGGTAAGGATATCATAGAAACTGACAGGATACTAAAAGAGTGGCATGGTGAGGAATCAAGAGGTCTCTATATTGGACCCGCTGGTGAAAATCTAGTTCGCGCCTCATCAATTCATTGTTCTCTGTATCACGCTGCAGGGAGAGGTGGCGGAGCAGCCGTGATGGGTAAGAAAAAACTCAAAGCAGTTAGCGTAAGGGGAACAAAACCAATTCGAGTGAAAGATCCGAAGAAATTTGCTAAAGTCGCAGAAGAGATGAGAGAGCTTCTGCGAGCAGATAGTGGAGCCCAAGGACTGCATGAATTCGGTACAGCAGGTTCACTTGCGGGTGTAAATGAATTGCATGCATTTCCAGGTAAGAACTGGCAGACAGGGTATACGGAGAATGTGTTCCCTATAACTGGCCAAGCTCTTAATGCCGGAGGCTATCTAAAACGACGTGTAGCTTGTTTCGGTTGTACCATAGGTTGTCACCGATATTCATCGATTGACAAAGGACCAAATGCAGGGATTGCTAGTGGTGGTCCAGAGTACGAAACTTTTGGCGCACTGGGTAATGGGCCAGGAGTAATCGATACTGAAGGGGTTCTTCTCGCAAATGAGATGTGCAATCGATTAGGATTGGATACTATCACTGCGGGAGGAGTAGCTCAATGGGCAATCGAGAGCTATGAACGTGGAGTCCTTACAAAGGAGGACACAGATGGACTCGATCTTGGCTGGGGCAAGATACCGGAGCTATTAGAAATAATTGAGGCTCTTGCATACAGAAGAGGCAATCTTGGAGATCTTCTAGCGGATGGTTTGAAAATCGCCACAAAGAAAGTTGGAAAAGATTCTTACAAGTGGGCAATTATGAATGCTAAGGGTCTTGAGCAATCGAATGTAGAAACGCGTTCAGCAAAAGCCTATGCTCTTGCCTTTGCTGTCAATCCGCGAGGAAATGACCATCTCATGACTGAAACCTTTGCTGAATTCGGTGCAAGCCCAGAAGCAATCGATGTTGTTGAAAAAATAACTGGTGATAAGAAGTGGGCATCACCTCACCACACTGAGTTCAGAGCTGAAATTGTCCGATGGCATGAAGACTGTTATGAGATTACAGAAGCTTTGGGCTTCTGTGTGTTCACATCAACTGCAGCATACGGAGTCAATCCAGATAATATGGCCAGGATGTACACAGCTGCAACAGGAATTGAGATGTCTGAAGACGAATTGATGCTGACTGGTCGACGAGTTTGCACAATCGAGAAAGCATTCAATGTAACTCGAGGTGCAACAAGAGCGCATGACAACTTACCATGGCGACTCATGAATGAAGGAGCTGCGTCTGGACCACTTAAGGGAGCAACTAATTCTCAAGAAGAATTGGATGAGATGCTTGATCTATACTATGATCTTCATGAGTGGGACAGAGAAACAAGCTGGCCAACTAGAGAAACTCTAGAGATGCTTGATCTGAAATACATAGCAGACTATCTTGATGAACTGGGGAAACTTCCCTAAATGAGGGGCGAAAGCCTCTCTTCATCTTTTTGAAAGGATGATTACAATGAAAGGATTCAAAGAATTAGGTGTAGCAATGACAGGGGTATTCCCTGTAGATGAAGCAGTAGAATTGACAAAGGTTGCAGAAAAATCTGGTTTGGGTAGTGCGTGGTTTGCTGAGGACTATTTCTTCAGAGGAGGCATACCATACATGGCTGCAGCAGCCATGGTAACTGAAACGCTCAGGATAGGTTTAGGAGTGGTCAATCCCTACTCTCGTCATCCGGCTCTGATTGCTATGGAATTTGCAACTCTGGATGAGATGTCCAATAAACGGGCGGTATTTGGGCTTGGTTCTGGCGTTCCTTACTGGATGGAACAGATGGGCATTTATGACAAGAAGCCGCTATCTAGAACTCGTGCATGCGTGGACCTTGTACGTAAAATCATGACTGGGGAGAATATCAATCATGAAGACAAGTTCTTCAATGTAAAAGATGTGAAACTTATTTTCGAGCCAGTCAGAAAGCGTGCACCCATTTACCTTGCATTTGAAGGACCCAAAGGTCTCGCATTATCAGGTGAGATTGGGGACGGGGTTATACTCTCTATCTTCAGTACTCCAGCATATGTCAAATTTGCATGGGAACGCGTAGCAATAGGAGCAGAGAAAGCAGGGAAGTCATTGGATGATTATGAAATGGTAGCTTACATGCCTACGGTAATCGATGATGAC
>JAEOSL010000142.1 GCA_016840385.1 Candidatus Thorarchaeota archaeon
GTTCACCCAAGAGACCTCTCATCTGCTGACTGGAGTATTCATGCGTGCCATATCGTCTACCTTCTACTGCAAAGGTTCTGCCTTTCTTGAATTTGGAAAGTGCAAGTTTTTCTCCAGCATCAAGAATGTCCTTGATATCTGCAGATGTTTGAACCACAGGAGAAGTTGAAACGACACCGAACACTCGTGAAGCAATCTGAGCGGCTTCTTCAGCGGAGGTGGTTTCAATGAATATTCGACCGTATTCGTTTCTGACTTTGTCAAACGGAACTTCATGTTCTTTGAGGGCAGTACGGATTCGATCAGCCAGCATCCTAGTCATTCGGCGTCGTGTCTGTTTCGATTTGATTCCGATTTCACCGAAGCGAACAAGCACTGAGGAATATTCAACTGGCAATGGTCCATTCACCTAACAGATATGGCGTACTTAGGAAAGCTTAAGAATCTAGTTAAGTGTCCCCTGTTTAGAACTCGCAAGGAGGTAGGCTGAAGACAATGAATTCTCGTGGTTTAACAATTCTTTCTTACATTTGTCTGAAACTATCTCTAGGTAGCGATTGAGGACTAGCTTTTTCAGGTAGCATTCTTTGGGTTTAGTTCAGATTGATTGGGAGATGCACACGACACTCACTGTAAGATTCAGTCCCTTTTCGAGTAGGAGCGTGATACCTATGGTCGAAATTACAATTAACAAACTCAAAGATGTAGATATTCCAAAATTAGCTTCATTCATGTTCGAGGCTACAAAAGATACAGTCTTTCACAAAGATGGTCAAACAGTCGAAACCATTGAGCATGCACATCAGGAAATGGCGAGTGATGAAAATGAGATTGTTATGATTGCAACAGACGAGGGAGAGATTGTTGGTGCTCTGAGAGTCTATGTTGGATTCCCAGAGATGTCCTTTACAGCTAAATGGCACCCAATTATCCACCAAGGTGATGGAAGAGATGAAACTGCGATGGAATTGATCCAGTTCACAAAGGAGTATATCAAAGGAAGAGGATTCACAAGATTAGAAGCAAATCTAAGCCCTATTAGAGATGAACATACTGAGGTCTACAGTGAATACAAGTCATGGTATGAGAAGGCTGGTTTTTACAGAGCAACAGAAGAAGTATTGCTGCAAGTGGATCTAGAATCTCATACACTTCCCTCTACTCAACCTTCGCTTCCTGAAGGATTCCGTTTCGAGAGCATCGATAATGTTCCCAATGATGATATTGAGGAACCATTCTTCGAATCATTTGTCAATGGACGGGATAGACTATTCGTGGATATGACCAAAGCCCAACAGAAGGTTTCATTCAATCATTGGTTCAGCAGAAAAAGACCATTTCACAGATCTTCGATTCTTGTAATGAAAGATGATGATGTGATTGGTTTCAATGTCGTAAGAGTAGAAGATGATGTTGCAGAGATGGGTCCAGTTGGAGTTATTCCAAAGAATCAACGGCAGGGAATAATGAACGCTGTCCTTCATGAATCATATTCCCGACTTCAAGAGGATAGAATCAATGTTGTGCGACTTGAGGCCGACAGAAGTAATGAACCTGCGATTACCATGTACACGAAGTTTGGTTTCAAAAAACTGTATGACCAGGAGTACTTCGCATGGAGGGTTGAGTAAATGGTCGAGATTGTACAACGCGAGTGGGAGCAGATAGATCTCGAAGCTCTGGCAACTCTGACAAGGTCTACATTCAATTTTGAAGGCAGAGGAGAGTACTCTCAGGAGCAAATCGAACGACATCTTAGAACATTGCAAGAACGTTTTCCTTTCGAAACGGTCTTTGTAGCAACTCGTGATGAGACACTAGTCGGATGGACTGGTGTTGAACGACAAACGGAGAATATTGGCGAGATTGGGAGATGGCATCCCTATGTTGCGAATATACCTGAGAGAGATACGATTGCCGAATCACTGATTGCAGAGGTCGTGAAGTATGCCAAAGAAAACGGAATGAGCCGACTGGAGATTTCATTCGGGGATATTTCAGATGATTCAATGGAGGCATACAATAAACGCTGTTCTTGGTTTAAATCCAACAACTGGAGTCTGGTTGAAGATACGTTCTTCATGGATAAGGATGCGTCTACAGAGATTCCAGAAGCTGACATTCCAGATGGATTCAGTTTACATCCGCTCTTAGAGAATGATGATGATGTATTGTATAGTTGTCACTACGCTGCTTTTACAAACAGTATGGCTCGTGAATTCTATGGCTTGTCCGAAGATGAAAAAAAGCAACAGTTCAACAAGCTCTATGATAGGACCCAATCAATCAACGCAGAGGCATCATTCGTTCTGAAGAAGGGTGATGAGATTGCAAGTATGCTCTTGGTTGTATCCAGAGAAGATGAAGAATATATTTCGATAGTTGCAGTTCATCCAAGCTATAGAGGTAAAGGATTGGCGAAAGCACTCCTCACAGCTGGAATTCAGAAGGTGCGGAAACAGGAAGCAACCTACATCTCAATTGGAGTGGATGTAGTTAACACTCCAGCAGTATCGCTCTACAGGAAGTTTGGATTTAAGGTCAAATCCAGACTATCGTTCCATTCTTGGAGTGAAACGAACTAGCGTTTCTTAACCAGTACTAGCACAACAATGACTACGAATGCAGCACCGATAGCAGCAATTGTTAGCATCATCGGATCGAGGGGAATTCCAGTCGGAGTTCCTGTTCCCGTTGGTGTAGTTGTGTTTGTTGTATCTATAGTACTCGATGTATCTGACGTTGTAGTTGTGTCAGTAGTTGATGTGTCAGTAGTAGTTGTGGTGGTTGTAGAGGTAGTAGTTGTGGTAGTTGTCGATGTTGTTACTGCGTTGACTGTGATGTATGCAATATCAGATTCATTATTGCCACTCCCATCAAAGAATGTGATATTGAACATCCAGGTTCCAACAGGTGTATCTGTTACATTGTACACAACATCAACGCCAGTACTCCAAGAATCAGTGAATACCTCAGTGTCATTTCGCTCAATGACATATACTCCTGGATCCAAATCAGAGGCTTGCCAGGTTAAGTATTGGCCTGAATCACCTTCTGTAAAAATAAGGTCATCAGCTGCAGTTTCAATTGTCGGTGCTACTGAATCAGTAACCTCTGGTTCGAGATGAGTGCCATCGAAATAGTCTTTCATTATTGTGAAGATTTCAGTGTTGTCAATTGTAGTGTTTTCAGGAAATTCAGAAAACATCGAACCAAAACAATAGATCGGAACGGAAGTATTTGTATGTGAAGTTGTCGACCATGTCACAGTCACGTTGTTGGCTCGTTCGATTCGTAGAGCACGTTTTTCAGGTTCTGTAAGTAAATCTCCGGGTAATTCGGAACTGAGGTTTTGACTGACTATAGCTAAACCACCAGTTTCATGATCTGCAGTTACTATCAATATTGTGTTATTATTATCATCAACATAATCAACTGCAAGTTGAACAGCTTCATTGAATGCAATTGTATCTAATGCAGCGTTGACCTTGTTCCCGGCATGTCCAGCATGATCGATTCTTCCTCCTTCAACCATCAAAAAGAAACCATCTGGATCCTGGGATAGCAATTCAAGAGATTTGTTTGTCATTTCAAGTATTGATGGTTCTATTGCAATATTGCGGTCTTGTTCGTAATTCATATATCCATTAGTAAACAAACCAAGAATCTTCCCAGATGTATGAGCACTAAGAGTAGTCCGATTATAAACTATAGAATATCCATTACTTTCCATTGTTATCTTGTTTGCTCCCACGGAGAATTCGGTATTTCCTCCACCTAATAGCACATCAACTGCGGCCTCTTCAACAATCTGTCGAGTGATTTCACTATACTGATATCGATCATTCACATGAGTCATGAAAGAAGCTGGAGTTGCATGATAGAGTGTTGCAGTAGTTACGACTCCGGTGGATTTGTTGAGCGTCTGAGCATATTCAAGAATAGTTTCAAGATCTACACCAGAAGTATTCACTGCAATGTAACCATTGTTTGTCTTATTTCCGGTAGAGAAAGCTGTTGCACCTGCAGCAGAATCTGTAATTGCTGAATTTGCAGAATGTGTGTGAGATGTAGAATTCCATGTAAGATTCTGCATTGCTAAGGACCCACTCACACCTGCTTCTACTAATCTAGCAAGTTCTACATGTTCATACCCCATTCCATCGCCTACCATCAGGATGATATTCAATGGTTCATCAGCTGCAATTTGTACTAAGTCCTGAGGAGTTTCATTCGTTGTATTTCCAGTGAAAGCAAGAAGAGGTGAAAGGAAGATCAACAGTATAAGGGATACCTGCGTAAGCCTATGCAAAGATGTCAATGTTGCCATATCCCAGCACCATCATACATAGTTGTTCTAAGAATATAAGGATACAGAGGGGGAGCGCGTTCCTTTTTTCGAATCAGTCAAGAGGTGTCATTTGTTTTGAAGAAGTCAGAATGACTGACTACTGTTTCCGTGCAACAATGAAGATTGCAATGACTCCAACTGAAGTTACTGCAAAAGCTACTGTAGCTACTACAGGATCAACAGGTGCTATATCGGTAGTAGTAGTGGTTGTCGTAATAGTCGATGTTGTCGTAGTGGTGGTTGGGGGTTCAACTTCATCAACTGAAAGAGGGACACCATCGTAGAAATCTTTCATTATCCTGAAGACATTGGTGTTATCGATTGCAATGTTTTCAGGAAGTTCAGAAAACACTGAACCATAACCAAAGAAGGGAACAGGCGAGTTAGTGTGGTAGGAAGCAGTCCAGTCTACTGTGACGTTGTTAGCACGTTCAGCTCTGAGTGCCCGTTTGTCTGTTTCTGAAACAAGATCTGCGGGTAGTTCAGAGTTCAAATTGTGACTCATAACAACTAGACCTTCTGTTTCATGGTCAGTTGTTACAATGAGAATTGTGTTGTTGTGGTCACTAACATAATCCATCGCAATATCTATAGCCTTATCGAATTCAATTGTTTCAAGAGCAGTTCTTACTTGGTCATCATCATGAGCAGCTAAATCGATTCGACCAGCTTCAACCATCAAGAAAAATCCATCAGTGTCTTGTGAGAGTAGTTCAATCGATTTGTTGGTCATCTCTGCAATCGATGGTTGTAAAGAATAATCACGATCATATTCAAAATCCATGTGATAACCATTGAACAGTCCAAACACTCGACCCGAGGTGATACTGGCTAGTTCTGTTCGGTTGTAAACCATAGAATAGCCATTGGTAATCATCGTGGAAATCTGAGAACTAGAGAAATAATCCGAGCCGCCTCCAAGGAGTACGTCAACATCAGCTTCTTCGACAATCTGTCGGGCAATCTCATCGAAATTGTATCGACTACCAGTGTGTGTCATAAAACTTGCTGGTGTTGCATCGACGATTCTACACTTGGAAACCACGCCAGTTGATTTGTTCAGGGTTTGTGCAATTTCCAGGATGGTTTCAAGTGGAATATTAGATGGGTCTACACCAACTTTGCCATTGTCTGTCTTGTTTCCCGTAGATATTGCTGTTCCAGCAGCTGCAGAATCGGTAACAACGGCATCTGCAGAATGTGTGAGGACGGAAGTATTCCAATCAGAATCTTGCATATTCAGTGACCCGAATTCTCCAACCTCAACAAGTCGTGCTAGCTCAACATGGTCGTATCCCATCCCATCTCCAATCATCAGGATAATGCTGAGTGATTCATCAGCAGCAATTTGCGCTACATTCTGAGGTGCTTCACTCGCTGTACTTTCTGTGAAAACAAGAATAGGGGAAAGGAAAACCAATAGTAAAAGAGATACTTGGATAAATCGAGGTAAAGATGTCGAAGTTTTCATTTGCGGCGCCAACACTCACTGGTTTTTGTAGAATATAAGCATTCAGAAGAGGGAAGCGTTCCCTATTCCCAAGTGTTCTTATGACCGTCCTGTTTCCCAGAGATTGTTCAAGATGAATATTGTTGGAGTAGATGTCGGAGGAACCTTTACGGATGTCATTCTAACCGACATGAAAACGGGTCGCTATTATATTCACAAACTACCATCTACACCAGGCAATCAAGAGGTTGCTGTGATAGAGGGCATTCAACAACTGCATGAAAAATACAAGTTAGCACCAGAGGACATTGCCTTAGTTGTACACGGAACCACGGTTGCCACAAATGCTATGCTCGAGAGAAAGGGAGCACGAGTTGTCCTACTAACGACAAAGGGTCTCGAAGATGTGCTTGAGATAGGAAGACAACATAGAGAGGATATCTATTCGTTAGCCGCATCCAGACCTACGCCTCTTGTTGAAAGAGAGAACAGGATTGGAGTAGAAGAACGACTCGATTCCGAAGGAGAGCCAATTGTTGAATTAGATCGGGAATCTCTGAACGATTCTATTGAACAAGCATTAGCAAGACAACCTGAATCAATTGCAATTTCTCTACTCTTTTCATACAGAAATCCGATTCATGAGCGAGCCCTATTGGAGGAAGTTCGAAAGAGAACGGACGCATATGCTGTTTCTTCTTCAGATGTGATACCAGAGTTTAGAGAATTTGAGAGAACTTCAACAACAGTCCTTGAGGCGTATCTGGGACCCTTGGTTGTAGGTTATCTTGAACGACTTGATACCACACTTAGAAAATTAATTCCAGCAAGTAGACTAGCTGTGATGCAATCCAATGGGGGTACACTGCTAGCATCAGAGGCTCGTGGTAGAGCCATAGGTCTTGCAATTTCAGGATTAGCGGGTGGTGTTATTGGTGGTTGGCAGATTGCAAAACAGTGCGGAGTTCAACACGCAATTACGCTGGATATGGGGGGTACAAGTTGTGACATCAGTGCGATTATCGAAGAGATAATTGTAAAACCAGATAATGAAGTAGCAGGGCTTCCACTACGCATGCCTTCAACAGATGTGAAGACAATAGGAGCTGGCGGTGGAAGCATTGCATGGGTTGATGATGCAGGAATTTTGCATGTAGGACCTCAGAGTGCTGGTGCAGTTCCAGGACCAGCGGCATATGGAAAGGGTGGAACTGAAGCAACGGTTACTGATGCCAATTTAGTGTTGGGAAGATTGAATCCGGATTACTTTCTTGGAGGAAATGTTAAGCTCGATATGGATAGTGCTAGAGAAGCAGTTTCAAAGATAGCTTCGATTCTGAAAATGTCAATAGAAGATGCAGCGCGAGGAATCATCAGAATCTCTACCGCAAATATGGTTCAAGCAATTAGAGAGGTTACTGTTGAACGTGGAAGTGATCCACGGCAATTTGTGCTAGTTCCATTTGGTGGAGCAGGAGCAACACAAGCTGTAGATATCGCAGAGCTTCTTGATATCAATCAGATTCTCGTTCCTCCGTTTCCTGGAATAACCTCTGCGTTGGGACTTGTCTGTACAAATCTCCGAGTTGACCTGATGCGAACAATTCTGAGTGATGCAACTTTGAAAAATGAAAAGAACTTGCTTAACACATTGAATGAACTCTCAGTAGAAGCAAGAAGCAGACTGAAAGATCAGGGTGTATCCAAGGATGACATGCAACTGACTTGGAATGTTGATATGAGGTATAGAGGTCAGTCCCATGAATTGTCAAAAACATTGAGGAGT